>JAKPUX010000005.1 GCA_029554865.1 bacterium
CAGGCCTCGGACCCGGCGGTCAAGCAGAAATGGCGCCTCCGCATCGCCGCCGAGGGCGCCGCGGCCATCCATGAAGAGCTGGCGAAGGTGGATCCGGCCAGCGCGGCGCGGCTCCATCCCAACGACATCCAGCGCGTCATCCGCGCCCTCGAGGTCCAGGAGATCACCGGCCGGCCCATCTCCGACTTTCAGAGCGGCGAGGAGGAGCCGGCATCGTTCCTCCCCCTCTTCATCGGACTGGTCCGTCCGCGCGAGGCTCTCTACCGGCGCATCGACCTCCGTGTCGAGCAGATGCTCAGGGAGGGACTGCTGGAGGAGATCCGGCGGCTGACGGCGATGGGATACGGCCTGCACAACAACGCCCTGCTCACGGTGGGTTATCAGGAGATCCTCGAGTGCCCGGAGCTGCTCCAGCCGGGCGCGGACCTCTCGGCGGCGATGCTGCTCATCCAGCAGCACACCCGCCAGTACGCCAAGCGGCAGATGACCTGGTTCCGCCGTGACGAGCGCATCACCTGGATCGACGTCGAGGAGCGGAGCGAAGAGGAGATCGCAGGAGAGATCGTCAACCGGTGGGAAACATACGGCCGGGAAACAGAGCGCAGGGATTAATCAACAGGCGGGAAAACCATGAGCGGGAAACAGCGCAGCGAGGAAAAGATCGTCACGGAGGAGCAGCTCAAGCGGCGGCTGCAGCGGGAGCGTCGGGCGGGCCGGCTCATCGTCTGGACCAACGGGGTGTTCGACATCCTGCACGCCGGCCACGTCACCTATCTGGAGCGTGCCGCTGCGCTCGGCGATGTGCTGGTGGTCGGCCTCAACACCGACGCCTCGGTGCAGCTCAACAAGGGGCCGCTGCGGCCGATCGTGCCGGAGCGGGAGCGCGCCCGCCTGCTGGCGGCCCTCGCCTGCGTCGATTATGTGATCCTCTATGGCGACCAGTCGCCGGTGGAACTCATCGGGCGGCTCAAGCCGGACATCTACGCCAAGGGGGGGGATTACACCGTCGAGACCATCAACCAGCCCGAGCGGCGGCTGATGGAGGGGTTGGGCGGCCGCATCGAGCTGCTGCCCGGCGTGCCCGGGCTTTCGACCACCCATATCATCGAGCGCATCCTCAAGGCCTACACCTGACCCGGAGCGGAGTAAAGAGCGCTCCGGTTCAAGCCGGCCGGCCAATGGCCCTCGCGCATCCGCAACGAAAAAGAACAAAAACAGGCGATCCGGTCGCCAGCCCCAACATCAAGCCGCCACATATGGTGCACGCCGGCGCGCAAAAGCGGCAAAAATCGCTATTTTGAAAATATTTCTTGACCTGATATCAATTTATGAGTATCATTCAACACGCCTGTGGGTGAAAGAGCACTCAGCAGCGCAGAGCCGGCAGGGCATTTTTCCAGCTCGCCCGGCCGCAGCACCAGGGGAGGGGGTCACTCTCTCTTCTCTCCATATTCACCTGCATCCGCAAGACCGGACCAGCAGACACGCCGAATCACAACGGATTCCACGCTCAAATCATTCAGTCAGAGGTTATCCTTCAGCACGGGAATACGCCCCGGTAAAACAAACCCGCATGGCCGTCTGATTTTCAGGCCGTCCCGGCCGGCTGCCCCGGCCGGCCGCGCGCCCGCACCGCAGGCGCCATGAAGGTTTCTTTTATCTTTCCACCTGTTGGCCTCCCCGCTGTCCGGTACACCTCACCCAGCCTTGATGAAGCGCCTTTGCCCCGCGCAAGGCGCGAGCATGGCATCAATCGCCCCAAAAGCGAATTGCATCGGCAGCGCACTCCCATCAAGGAGGCGTATCATGACAACACTTTTTCTGGAGGCTTTGATCAGGAAGCATCTGGCGGATCCGCAGTTCTGCGTCAAGCGGCTGGCGCTCATGCTGCGGATCTCGACGTCGCATCTGCGCAAAATCGTGCACCAGCTCTCGCACACCTCGCCGCAAAAGCTGATCGAGGAGATGCGGATGAGGCTCGCTGTCCAGTTGCTGGAGCAGCAGTTCAAGATCCACACTATCGCCCGCACTGTCGGCTATAATTCCGACCGGGCTTTCCGTGCGGCCTTTCGCCGGTGGCAGGGAAGTTCGCCGATCCAGTACAAGAAAATGGCGAGCGCCCAATGAGAGGTTGAGACTCCGCCGCCCTTGCTGTTGGCGGCGCAGCACATCGCGTGATCAACCGGAGGCGAGATGAGAATCCGGTCCAGATTTCCCCTCGTTCGCCAGTACGACCAGCTCGACTGCGGACCCGCAGCCCTCCTTTCCGTGCTGCGCTTTTACCGCGGCGACACGACCCTCGTCCATGCCCGGCAGCTCTGCCGGACCGACATTCAGGGCACAACCATGCTGGATATGGTCCGGGCCGCCCGGGCGATGGGCTTCAAGGCGCAGGGCGCCCGCGGCTCGTTCGAGCAGCTGGCGAAGGAAAAGCTGCCCTGTATCGCCCATGTCATCCTGCCGGATGGCATGAGCCACTTTCTCGTCATCTATAAAATTGAGGGGGAGCGGCTGCTCGCCGGCGACCCCGGCAAGGGCCGCTGCAAACTCGAGCGCAGGGAGTTTGAAAAAATGTGGCGGGAACATGCCGTCATCCTGCTCGAACCGGACGGCGCGCCGCACACGGCGGCGCAGCCGGCAAACACACCCAACAACGCCCTGCTCCACGAAGAGAGCCGCTCCTGGCTGCGCTGGATCGGCGGCTATCTGCGCAGCCAGCAGTCCTGGCTGCAGCAGATCCTCTTCACCGGCCTGCTCTACACAGCCGCGGGCTTGCTCACCGCTCTTTTCGTCCAGACCCTCATCGACCGGCTCATCCCGGCGAAGGATCTCGACAACCTCCTCTTCATCGCCTCGGCGCTTTTGCTGCTGTTGGCCCTCCGCGCCGGCATCGGCTACCTCCGCGACCGTCTCCTCGTCACCGCCAACAAACGCCTCAGCCTGGCGGTGACCGGCGATTTCCTCCTCCACCTCTTCCGCCTGCCCAAATCCTTTTTCGACACCCGCCGCACCGGCGACATCACCTCCCGCATCGACGACAGTCTGCGCATCCACCGCACCTGCCTGCTGCTGATGCAGAGCCTCCTTCTCGACCTCATGCTGGTCGCCGGCTCCCTCCTCTTCATGTTCTGGTTCTCCTCCCTGCTCGGCGCCCTCACCCTGGCCATGCTCCCCTTTTACACCGCCGTGCTCTGGCGCCAGGCCAGCCGCCTGAAAAAACAGCAGCGCGAGGTGATGAAGAGCCACGCCGGCGTCGAGGCCGCCTACATTGACAGCATCCAGGGCATGCCGGAGATCATGAGCTTCAGCGCCGCCCCGGCCTTCACCCGCCTCAACCAGAGCCTCTTCGGCCTCTTTCAGGACCACATCGCGCGCCGCGGACTGATGCAGGCGGGACTGACCCTGGCCGTAGGCCTGCTCGGGGCCTTTATTTCGGTGACGCTGCTCGCCCTCGGCGCCCGGCAGGTGATCGCGGGAGAGCTGCTGCTCGGCCAGTTTATGGCCGCCTACTCCCTGCTCAGCTATATCCTGCCCGCCGTCACGGCGCTGGTGGCCGGCTATGTCGAGTTCCAGGGCGCGGAGGTGGCGGCGCAGCGGCTGATGGATCTTCTGCTGGTCGAGGCGGAGGAGGAAAATCAGAGACCACAAAATACGGGAGAGGCACGGACGGAGGCGCCCGATGCCCTGCAGACAGCGGATGGGCCTGTCACCGGCCGCAGGCTGCCATCCGGAAAAACGGATCGTATTCATCCCGCCGTGCAAGGTCACACTGCAGAGCACCGCTCCGGCGCGCCTCTCCCCCCGTTTCATATCCGCGGCCTCTCCTTCGCCTGGCCCAAATCGCCTCCCCTGCTGCAGGAGGTCACCATGACCATCCCGCCCGGCCGCATCACCGGACTCTGGGGGCCGAGCGGCGCCGGCAAGAGCACCCTGGTGCAGCTCCTCCAGCGCAAGTACACTCCCGACGCGGGCGCCATCTTGATGGAGGATACGCCGATCAACCAACTCAACCTGGCCGGCCTGCGCAGCCGCATCGGCGTGGTGCCGCAGCAGATCAAGATCTTCAACGCCACCCTGGCGGAGAACCTCCTGCTCGGGCGCACGGCCGGTTCGCTGCAGGAGGTGATAGATCGTCTGGATGAACTGGGTCTTGCGTCGCTGCCCGGGCGTTTTGGCCACGGCCTTTTAACCCTGCTTGGTGAGGAGGGCCGCAAACTCTCGGGCGGCGAGACCCAGCTGCTCGCTCTGGCGCGGGCGCTCTACGGGCGGCCGCAGCTGCTCATCATCGACGAGGGATTCAGCGCCATCGATGTCGAGCTGGAGCAGACGCTCTCCGCCATCACGGCCGCCTGGGCCCGCCGCCACGCCGTGCTGCTGATCACCCACAACCTCGACTCGCTGCGGCGCAGCGATTACGTCTATCTTTTGCGCGGAGG
>JAKPUX010000014.1 GCA_029554865.1 bacterium
ACCAGGAGGTTTTGCAATGGGACTTATCGATTTCATCAAGAATGTTGGCGCCAACCTGTTCGGCAAAGGCGAGGACGAGGTCACCACGATCACCAATCTGCTCAACACCGAGCTGCCGAACCAGATTACCAACCTTCAGGTAAAATTCGATGATGGTGTGGTCGATCTCTATGGCCAGGCCGAAAGCCAGGCCGCCAAGGAAAAAGCCGTGCTTCTGGCAGGCAATATCAAGGGTGTCTCCAAGGTGAACGATGTCTATCTGACGGCTCCCCCCGCCGTCGAAGAGACCACCTATTATGAAGTCAAATCGGGCGACAGCCTCTCCAAGATCGCCAAGGCCTTTTATGGCAACGCGATGAAATATCCGGTCATCTTCGAGGCCAACCGCGAAGTGATCAAGGATCCCAATCTGATCTATCCGGGACAGAAGCTGCGCATTCCCAAAATCAGCTGATTTCTGCCCTATAAATACAAAAAAGCCCGTGCATCTTGAGATGCACGGGCTTTTTTTTCAGCCCTGCGGAAATCAGTCGCCCCAATTGACGCTGAAGCCGCGCACGTCGACGTGGACGAAGGGGCCATGGCGCCGGGTGGCGCGATAGCGCGCCAGCCCGCCCAGATAGGGGGCGAACCAGTCGGCCCCGGAGAGGAGGTCGGCCACCTGGTAGAGGACGCCGGCGTCCGCATAATCGCGTTTCCCGTCTCTGTTCAGATCATCCATAATCGAATCGACCGGATCGGCATCGATATAGATGTCGGCCGCGCCGCCGTAGCAGTGCTGGCTGTACTTGCGGTTGCCGATGCGGCGGTTGTAGGCCGGGGTGCGGTATCCGCTCATGACAGCGAAGGTTTCGCAAGCGTGGCCCCGCTCGTTGACCTTGGCAAGGAGATGCTCCAGTTTGTAGAGCAGACGTTCCTGCAGGACGACAAATTTGGGCAAGCCCCCCGTCTGTTTACAGAGGAACTGGTTGAGGGTGAAATGGGGGGTGAGGCGGGTGTTGAGGTTTTCCCCGGTCACCCGGATAAATCCTTCGGGGGGGCGGTAGACATCGAGGTTGCGGAGGGCGATGGCGGGATAGCGGCCGATGTGGTAGCCCTCGATGTATTCGCCCTCCATGGCGCTGCGCGGGGTCATGATGAATATCTGCAAATGCATGGTGTCTGGGCGGTCGAGGCAGATGATGCGCCCGCTGTGAAAACCCGGCGCGGAGGGGGCGGTATAGAACCAGGTGTTGAGCCCCCTGAAGTCGAGGGCGCCGCTGTCGACCTGGACGATGAAGTGACGCTGGCCGGGATTTTCCTCGACCCGGAGGGTGACCTCGTCCCCGGGGAGGAGAAAGATCGGCGAGTATTGAAAACGGCTGACCTCGTTTTTGTAGCGCAGGGAAAAACCGGTCTCGCCGGGCGAGAAGGCCCGCGCCTCGAGGGTGAGGGCGAGCAGTGTCAGAAAGAGCAAAGAGAACTTGCGGGGCATCATAGGCAAACCTTGTCTGATCCAGGGGTCCGGCCGCGGCTGCTTCAGGGCGCGAATGCGACCGGGATGGCCTGGTCGCGGCCGTAAATGTCATGACGAAACTGCACGCGCCCCTCTTCGTCGACCCACGCCGTCATATAGAGCAGCATGACCAGGATGGGCCGGGGAAGCTTGAGGGTGATCTCGGCGCGCGAGGCGATGATTTTTCTGATCCTGGCCTGGTCGTACTCCGGATTGTCGAGGAGATGGACGGCCAGATCCAGGGGCTTTTCGATGCGGATGCAACCCGAGCTGAAGGCCCGCATCGAGCGGTTGAAGAGCGAGTGCGACGGCGTATCGTGCAGATAGACGTCGAACTGGTTGGGGAACATGAACTTGATCGTCCCCAGGGAGTTGCGCGGACCCGGATCCTGGCGCAGGCGGTAAGGCTGATAGTTCTTGGAGAGCCTGTTCCAGTCGACCGAGGCGGGATCGATCTCGGGGGCGTTTTCACTCCAGCCGGCGTAGATCTTGATCCGCTCCTTGTGAATATAGTCCGGATTCTTCAGCGCCTTGGGGACGATATCGTTGAGCAGAATCGTATTCGGGACCGTCCAGTAGGGATTGATGACCAGATAGGTCATCAGGTCGCTGAAGATCGGAGTGCGGCGATAGGTCTTGCCCACCACCACGCGCATCGCCATGGCCACCGTGTCGGCCTCAAAGAGCTGGAGGGTATAGTCGGCGATGTTGACGCGTATATAGCGGCGGCCGTGGTCGCGCGGCAGCCAGCGCCAGCGTTCGAGATTGACGGCGAGCTGGCGGATGCGCTTCCCGACCGGCACATTCATCTCGGCCAGGGTGCTCTTGCCGACCTTGCCGTCGGGTTCGAGGCCGTGGCGCATCTGGAAGCGGCGCACCGCCCGTTCGAGGGCCTCGTCGTAGGTGCCCTCGACCGCGGCCGGCTCGAGGGCGAGGTCGGCGGTCGCCCGCAGGCGGGCGCGCACCTGCATCACCCGTTCATCCCACATTCCCTTTTCCAGCTTGCGGCCATCAGCGATGAAGGGCCATCCCCCCTCGACGGCCAGCTGACGGTAGTAGCCGTAGGCCTCGAGCAGGTGGTGATACTCCTCCTCCTGCGGCGGCAGGCGGCGCAGATCCTCGAGCAGCTCTCCGGCCTCGGCGGCCCCGTTCAGCCTCGTCACCATGTCCGCCTCGTTCTTGTGCAGGTACCACTCGGCGTCCAGGTCATGGGGATTGAAGCGGCCGGCGGCCAGGTGCAGACCGAGCACCAGATAGGCGTCGCTGAGGAGCAGGTCGAGATCGGCCAGTACAGCCGGATCGACCGGGGCCGCATGGAGACGGCTGTTGAGCTGCGGCAGCAGCAGGTTCAGGGCCCGCTCGTGATAGCTGGCCGGATCGAGGCCGTGCCGGTCGGCCTTGCGGATGAGGGCGAGAAGGCTGTCGGCCTCGGCGCGGATGCCCGATTCGGAGGCCCAGATCGGGCGAAAGCCCCGCCGGCCATAGAGGGTGAAGAGATCCGGGGAGAGATTCTCGCTGCCCCCGGCGGTGGCCAGCCGGCGCTCCTCGGGGAGCTGCTTCAGCCGCTCCTGGATCAGGGTCGTGAGATGGAGCTGGAGTGCGCCGTTCTGGGCCGTAAGCGGGGCCATCCAGGCGCAGATCACCAGCAGTAGAACGGAAGCGGTTCGCGACAATTCTGGCCTCGGAGAGAATAGGGTGCTGCCGGTGCCGGACTCAGGCTGCCGATGAAAATTTAGGGCCTGGAAGATTAAATATCAACCATTATCTTCATCCCGCGCGCCGGAGGGCGGATTCCGCGTGCTGCGGCGCCACCCTCCGCGCCGGTCTGGACGTCACTGCTGCGGATAGTTCCCGGACTTGACAAAGACGAGAATAATCGACTGGATGACCGTGGCGACCATGAGCACAAGGGCCGCATAGACCAGGTAAAGGCTCCAGTGCGGCGACCAGCCGTTGATCAGAATGGCCGCGATGAAGAGAACGATATACTCGATGCGGAAGGCGAAGCGCCAGATCACCTTTTCGGTCGGGTCCGGCACGGCACCGCGATGATTGGCATAGGCGACGATGAAGGGCGGCAGCAGGGTGAAGAAGAGGAGGAGGAAAAGCAGGATCCCGACCGGCAGGATGGCCGGGGGGAACTCCAGGCTGAAGAGGCAGAGGATCATCAGGGCATCGACGAAACGGTCGATGGTGCCGTCCCAGAAGGCTCCCAGCCTGGTCGCGGTGCCTTTGTAGCGCGCGACCTTGCCGTCGATGAGATCCATGAGGGCGCTGACGGCGAAGATGATGGCGCCCAGAAAGGGGCGATCATAAAGCACAGCAATATAGGCGGCGAAAGCGACGAAGAGCGATAGGGTCGTCCAGGTGTTCGGCGAGAGGAATGCAAAGCTCCAGCCCACCCACTTCTCGAGCCGCGGCATGTCGATAAATTCTTTTATGATAAGGCACTCTCCTGTTTCGGATCCGGAGTCAATGGCGGGGACTGCAATAGGGTGCCATAAATTATCAAATTGGCGAGATTATAACAACAAAAAAATCACTCCGGACCACAGAGGCTACCCCAAAATCTCGGTCCCACCCAAAGATAATTAAATAAAAATTATATTTTACCTGCCAGAAAAACCTTGTAAAACAGATTGCCTCATGACTGAGGCAGAGGCCATGAGCAGGCTGGAAATGGTTTGGAGGGATTGGGGTACGCAGTGCCCGATGTCAGGTGGGAACCAGATTTCGGGGGGGTACCCTGGGGAGCTTTTTTCGCTTGATTTTGACGGCCATGATTGGCTATATTGAGATAAAAGCAGTGAGGTGCGGGCACCATGAGCAGGGAAAGGGCAGTCTCTATGAACGCAGCGGCGGCAGATCCTTTTCTCCAGGCGGCCATCCGGGAGGCGCAGAAGGGGATGCGCCATAACCACGGCGGCCCCTTCGGGGCAGTCATCGTCCACGCAGGGCATATCATCGCCCGCGGCCACAACCAGGTGCTGAAGAACAACGATCCCACCGCCCACGCCGAGATCGTCGCCATCCGCAGGGCCGCGGCCCGGCTCGGGCGCTTCGATCTCGACGACTGCGAGATCTGGTCGACCTGCGAGCCCTGCCCGATGTGCTTCGCCGCCATCCACTGGGCGAGGATTCCCCTGCTCCATTACGGCTGCACCCGGGATGACGCCGCCGCCATCGGCTTTGACGACGCCCTCATCTACGCCGTCATCCGCGGTGAGGCCGGGGTTGAGCCCGTGACCCGGCTGCAGCTCGGCCGGCCGGAATGCCTCGCGCTCTTTAACGAGTGGCGTGAAAAAAAGGACAGACAAAGCTACTGAAAGCGAGGGAGAAACATGTTCTGCATATTCTGCGAAATCGCCGCCAAACGGATCCCGGCCCAGATCGTCTATGAAGACGGGGAGGTCATCGCCTTCATGGACCTGATGCCCATCACCAAAGGACATGTGCTGGTCGTCCCCAAAGTCCACGCCGAAAACCTCTATGAGCTGACGCCGGCGGCCGCCGCGGCGATGATCCCCGCGGCGCAAAAGATCGCCGCCGCCCTGCGCGCCTCCGGCCTCCCCTGCGAGGGGCTGAATCTGCAAATGGCCAACGGCAAGGTCGCGGGACAGTCGGTCTTTCACGCCCATCTCCACATCATCCCCCGCAACGCCGGGGACGGATTCGGTCTGAGATTCCCCCCCGGCTACGGCCGGGAGGCCGACAAGGAGGAGCTCACCGCCACTGCGGAGCGTATCCGCACGGCCCTGGCCGCCAAACCCGCCTGAGGCCGGCGCCGGCTGCGGCAGCCTGGAAAACCGGTTGTCATGCCCGCCGGCAGGCGCCACCGCCGCTCCGATATAAAAAAAGCCCCACTCCCTTGCGGGAGCGGGGCTTTTCCGTTTCAGACTGGTTTCAGCTGATTTCGATCTGGCGCGGTTTGACCTCTTCGACCTTGGGCAGGACGACGGTCAGAACACCATCCTTGTACTCGGCCCGGATGGCATCGGCCTTGATCCGGCTGGGCAGGCTGAAAGTGCGCTGAAAAGTGCCGAAGAGCCGCTCGGAGCGATAGCAGTCGGCATCTTTCTCTTCGAACTCGGCCTTGCGCTCGCCCTTGATGGAGAGCAGATTGTTCTCCACCGCGATCTTGAGATCTTTCTTGTCCATGCCGGGAAGATCGGCCTTGACGATGACCTCATTTTCGTTCTCGCGCACATCGACACGCGGCGACCAGACCATCGAATCCTCTTCCCCGCGGCTCCAGAAGGGCCAACCCGTAAAGGCCTCATCGAACCAGGGATTGCGCACCAGATTATCACGATCACGTCTTGCCAGCAACATATGAACCTCCTTTTGTATGATTAGACTTGCCTATTTGAGCTGTGACGCTTACGCACCGGTACATTACAAAGAGCGTGCCAGATTCTTATTTATATCATTAAGTACTGTTTATATTAGTTTTGTGCCATACCACGCCAAAAGAGAACGGTTGTGCCATAGCGGCAGAACATCTGTCATCTTGTCGGTTCCTGAGGTCGTATTTGTCAAATTGGCAGACTAATCAGGCGGGCGGCCCGGCAGAATGCGGCCGGTCCAATAAAAAGCATTGAGTTATAGGTGCGAAAATGGTATATTGACGGTCAAAACCGGGCGGGGCGATTCGCCAGCGCGCAGAGAGTGAGGCGCGGACCCTGAGCAGAGTGCGAGCGGCCGGAGAACCTGAAGCGGAGAAGAGCATGTCTGAATCGATGCGTGTGCCTGAGGCGGAGGTCGATCCCCAGTTCCCTGAACGTTGGTCGCCGCGGGCTTTTTCCCCGCGGCCGGTGGCGGAGGCCGATCTGCTTTCGCTCTTCGAGGCGGCGCGCTGGGCCCCCTCGGCCGCCAACTCCCAGCCCTGGCTCTTTCTGGCGGCGGTGACCCCGGAGGAGCGCGCCCGTTTTCTCGCGCTGCTCAATCCCGGCAACCAGGTCTGGGCCCGCGAGGCCCCGGTGCTGCTCTTTGTGCTGACGCGGCGGCGCCGCGCCAGCGGACGTGCCATGGAGTGGGGCGCCTTCGATGCCGGGGCGGCGTGGATGTCACTCGCCCTGCAGGCGCGCAAGCTCGGCCTTTTCGCCCACGCCATGGGGGGCTTTGACCGCGAGGGGATCTATGCCGCCCTCAACATCCCGGTCGAGGAGTATCTCGCCCTGGCCGCGGTGGCGGTGGGATATTATGGGGATCCCGCCCTTCTCAGCGAGGAGGACCAGCAGCGCGAGCATCCCTCGCTGCGCAAGCCGCTCCGGGAGCTCTTTCATTATGGCGCACTGGGGGAGGAGTGATGCCGGAGCGCGCCCTGCAGCGCGCGGCCCTGGCGGTCGCGATGCTCACCTCTTTCGTCACCCCCTTCATGGGTTCTGCAGTCAACATCGCCCTGCCCGGAATCGGCGCGGAGCTGGGGATGGATGCGGTGATGCTGACCTGGATCGCCTCCGCCTATATCCTGGCAGCGGTGGTCTTTCTCCTCCCCTTCGGGCGGCTCGCGGACATTCATGGCCGCAAAAAGGTCTTCAGCATCGGCATCCTTTTCTTCCTCCTCGGCTCCCTGGCCGCGGCCCTCTCCCGCAGCGGCGGCATGCTCATCGCCGCCCGCGTCATCCAGGGGCTGGGGGGCGGACTGGTTTTCGGCACCGCCACGGCCATCCTGATCTCGGTCTATCCCCCGGAGCGGCGCGGCCGGGTGATCGGCTGGAACATCGCCTCGGTTTACATCGGCCTCTCCCTCGGCCCGCCCGCCGGCGGCTGGATGGTCGGCCACTTCGGCTGGCGCAGCATCTTCTGGCTCAACAGCCTTCTCTGCGCCGTTTCGCTCGGGCTGACCCTCCGTTATCTGCGCCGGGAATGGAAGGAGGCGGCCGGAGAAAAATTTGACGCCCCCGGCGCCGCCGCCTACGCCCTGAGCATTGTCGCCCTGATGTACGGCCTCTCCAGCCTGCCGGCGCGACGCGGCTATGCCGCCCTCGCCGCCGCCGCGGCCGCCCTCTTTCTCTTCATCCGCCGGGAGGGACGCACCCGCTTTCCCCTCCTGGAGGTGCGTCTGCTGCGCGGCAACCGGGTCTTCGCCTTTTCCAATCTCGCCGCCCTCATCAGCTACAGCGCCACTTTCGCGGTCGGTTTTCTGCTCAGCCTCTATCTGCAGTACGTCAAGGGATTCTCTCCCCAGCAGGCGGGGCTGGTGATGATCTCCCAGCCGGTGATGCAGGCCCTCTTTTCGCCGGTGGCCGGCCGCCTCTCCGACCGCATCGAGCCGCGTCTGATCGCCTCGGCCGGAATGGCCCTGACGGCGGCGGGACTGGCGCTGCTCTTCTTCCTCGGCCCCACCACCGGGGTGGCCTATATCAGCCTCAGCCTGGTGGTGCTGGGCATCGGCTTCGGCCTCTTCTCTTCCCCCAATACCAATGCCATCATGGGCTCGGTGGAACGGCGCCACTACAGCGTCGCCTCCGCCACCCTCGCCACCATGCGCATGCTCGGCCAGATGTTCAGCATGGGTATGACCGCTCTGGTCATCGCCCTCTTCGTCGGCCACCGGCCGATCGGTGCTGAGAACCAGGGGGGCTTTCTCGGGGGCGTGCATCTGCTGCTGGGCGGGTTCGCCCTCCTCTCCCTGGCCGGCATCTTCGCCTCCTTGGCGCGGGGCCGGGTGCACAAGGGCGTGGGTGCAGCAGACTAACGGATTCAGGAGCAGCTGTAATGGACATCTTTATTCAGGCGGCGGACATTGTCGCCCCGGTCTTCATCATCGTCTTCATCGGCCTGGCCCTGCGCCGAGCCGGCATGATCGACGCCCATTTCAACGCCCTCTCCTCCCGGCTGGTCTTCATGGTCACCCTGCCCGCCCTGCTCTTCGCCAAAATCTCCTCCACGCGCATCCAGGAGCTGATCGACGGGCGCCAGATCCTTTTCGCCTACCTCTTCATCTTCATCTCCTTCGCCATCGCCTGGCTGGCCGGCCTGCGCCTGGCGAAAAGCGGGCGCGACCGCGGGGCCTTTATCCAGGGGGCCTTTCGCGGCAATTTCGCCATCCTTGGCTTCGCCATGCTCAACAACGCCTACGGGCCGGGGGTGCTCGCTCCGGCGGCCGTGGTCCTGGCCGCGATTATGCCCCCCTATAACATCCTCGCCGTACTGGCGCTCTCGCTGACCCAGAAGAGGGAACGCGACATCAGCGGCCGGGCGATCCTTAAACAGATCCTCACCAATCCCCTCATCCTCGCCGCCGCCGGGGCCGTCCCCTTCTCCCTCTTCCAGATCCGGCTGCCGCAGATGCTTCTGACCAGCATCGACCATCTCTCCTCCCTCACCCTGCCCCTCGCCCTCATCGGCATCGGCGGCTCCCTGAGCTTCAAGGGGGTGCGGGAGGATTTCCGGCTCGCTTTTCACGCCACCCTGCTCAAGATCGTCCTCCTGCCCATCCTCGTCATCGCCGCCGCGGTCCATGCGGGCTTTCACGGTCCGGAACTGGGCGTGCTCTTCTTTTTCTTCGCCTCGCCCACCGCCATCGCCAGTTACGCCATGGCCGAGGCCATGGGCAGCAACAGCCGCCTGGCCGGCCACATCATCCTCCTGACCACGATGGGGAGCATCATCACGATCTCGACCGGCATCATTATCCTAAAGTCGATGGGGGTCTTTTAATCCGCAAGCAGGGGTTTATGGAAAGGATCAGGGAAGCAGCTGGAGATGTTCGAGGAGGATTTTAAGGCCGATGCCGATGAGGATGAGGCCGCCGAGGATCTCGACATACTTGCCCGTATGGGCGGCGGCGCGCTTGCCGAGATAGACCCCGGCCCCCGAGAAAAGAAAGGTGGTGACGCCGATGATCAGCACCGCCGGAAAGAGGGGCACGTGCAGGAGGGCGAAGCTGAGCCCCACGGCCATGGCGTCGATGCTGGTGGCCAGAGAGAGTAGGAGAAGCACTTTGGGCTCGGAGGCGTTGACCGGGGAGTGCCCATCGTGGCCGGTGAGGGCCTCGTAGATCATGCGCGCGCCGACCAGGGCGAGCAGGCAAAAGGCGATCCAGTGGTCGACCCGCTCGATATAAACGCGCAGGGTGGTGCCGGCAAGCCAGCCGATGACGGGCATCACCGCCTGAAAGAGGCCGAAGGAAAAACCGATCCTGAGCCCGTGCGAGCGATTGACCTCCGGGATGCTCAGTCCGCTGGAGATCGAGACCGCCAGGGCGTCCATGGAGAGGCCGATGGCGATGAGGATGAGGGTATAAAAAGCCAAGTTCGCTACCGGTTATACGCCTGCCTATGACGGCGGGCGGATGTGATGATGATTTCAGGGATGCTGTGGTCAGAATCCCAGGTTGTGCCGGCGTTTCCAGACCAGCATGAACAGAACCCCCGCGACAAATCCCCCGACATGAGCCAGCCAGGCCACCCCCCCGCTCTGTGCTGAACCCGTCGCCCCGCTGAAAAGCTGCATGACGAACCAGAAACCCAGCACCAGCACCGCGGGAACGGTGATGACCTGCCAGATGATGATCAGCGGCAGCAGGACCGACACCTTTGCGTGGGGAAAGCGCACCGCGTAGGCCCCGAGCACCCCGGAGATGGCGCCGCTGGCGCCGATCATCGGAATCTGCGAAGAGAGATCGAAGAGATAGTGGGAGGCGAAAGCCGCCACCCCGCAGAGCAGATAGAAGAGCAGGTAGCGCAGCGAGCCCAGCACCGATTCAATGTTGTCGCCGAAGATGAAGAGATAGAGCATGTTGCCGCCGAGATGCATAAAGCCCCCGTGCAGGAACATCGAGCTGAAGATGGTGCCGAGATGGCTGCCGTTGGTGATGTAGTAGGGTACGGCTCCGTACTCGAGGATGAACTCGCTGACCTGGAGTGAAGGCAGCAGGCTCTGATAGATAAAGACGATCACATTGGCCGCGATCAGGGTAACGGTCACGACCGGGAAGTGGTGGCGGGCATTGTCATCCCGAATGGGTATCATGGTTATCCCCCCTCAATTGACATGAAAGGTGCTGCTGGTGCGGGCCTCATTGCCGCAGCGGTCACGGACGACAACCTCCAGGGTATGGCGGCCGGCGCTGAGGGGCGACTCGACCTGGTGGAGGAGACGCCCCCCTTCAGGATCATATTCCGTGATCAGGCGCTCGCCGTCAAGGATGAGGGCGTAGGGTTCGTCATCGCCGATGCCGGAGAGGGCGTCGCGCACTCCGGCCCGGAGCAGCGGCGTGCGCTGGCTCAGGCGCGCGCCCGCGGCCGGGATCACGGCGGTGATCACCGGCGCCTCGCTGTCGCGGATGAGGGCGAATTCGCCCAGCTCACGGCTGCGGCTGCCGATGGCGCCGTGCGCTCCGGACTCCCTGCCGATGTACTTCCACTGGTCGCGCGGCGCACGGCGGTAGAGCGCCACCTGGCCGGGCCGGCTCAGACCGGGCTCGGTGCGGATCAGCACTGTGACAAAGCTGCTCATCGGCACATCGGCCGGCTCGATCTCGTAGATCCGGCTCACCAGGGGAAGTTTTTCCGCGCCGCGGTTGCGGGTGTTGGCGCGGACAAAGAGGGGCTTGAAGAGGGTTTCTTCCGCGAAGGAGAGCTCACAGAGGCCGTCCTGGGTGGTGACCTTCTTGTCCCTCCCCTTGCGCACCGTGATAAAGTTGAGCATGGCATCATGGAGGGGCTTTTCATCCTGCGGGCTCGCGATGCGGAGCCGGACCGGTCCGGGGCGGTTCGGCAGCAGCGGCACGCCCCCGAGCAGGAGGTTCCTGCCGCCGCGGGTGAGGACGATCTCCTCCTCGTGACCGTCACCATAGCGCGCAGTGAGAAGGGGGAGGCGGCGCAGGGGGCGGGAGGCCGAGAGCGCAGCGCGGACATAAGAGTCATAGTAGGCGGCGGAGATGGTATAGGAGGCCTGTGCCGGATCAACACCCTGCGGGTCGGCGGCCGGTTCAGGGGGCGGCCCGGACTGGAGGCGGCCCTCGACGATGCTGAGATTGCCATTGAAATCGCGCGCCTCGATGCGGAGGGTGTGGGGCCCTCGTTCGAGGATGGTGACGCCTGAGGGGAGGTCCCAGAAGAAGCCGAGGGCGCGGGTGATACCGGTTAACCAGTTGGCGGCGCCTGAGGCGGGATCGCACTCGAGGGCCCCGTACCAGGGCTTGTCGCCCGCATAGAAGGGCAGTTCGTTGCCGATCTCGCGGAAGAGGCGCTGGAAGAGATCCCCCTCGCGCACCAGGGCGCGATAATCGCGGTCGAGGTCGGCCTGGTGGTCGAGCTGGTAGGGGTAATGGTCGCAGCGGGCGGAAAAGATCTCCCGGTCATCGATGAGCAGGCGGTAGCTGTGGACGTTCATGCGGTTGGTGGCGCCGTCGATCTGGTCGAGCATGCTGACGGCGAAGGCGACCCGTCCGAAGAGCGGGATGGTGCGGTCGATCTGCATCCGCCCCCGCTGGGCCGCCCTGGGCGTGAGAATGAGGGGTTCGAGGTCGCCGTCGACGCGCGCGGTGGCGTTGAGCGGGATCACCATCACCTTGCGGATCGAGGGGGGAATGGCATCCTTGACCTGATAACCCTTGAGCAGGGGATTGAGGGGTGATTCTTCGGCGTCGCGCAGCTCAAAATGAAGGTGAGGCGCGCCGGAACCGCTCTGGCCGGTCCAGCCGATCAGTTCATCCTGCGCCACGGGGATTTCGCCCTTTTCGAAGCGGAGGCTGACGGCGTAGCGTCCGGTGCGCTGCTGCTCTTCGCGCACCCGGGCGGCGATGGCGAGGGCGAATTTCTGCAGATGGCCGTAAACCGCGGTCTCGCCGGTATCGAGGAGAAGATAGAGGACGCGGCCGTAACCCCAGGGCGAGACCTCGACGCGGGAGACCGATCCGGGCCGCACCGCCAGGGCCTTGTAGCCCACCTGGCCGAAGGTCTTGACGTCCATGCCGGCGTGGAAGCGGTGGCTGCGGTATTCGCCGAAGGTCGAGGTCAGCATGCGGCTGGCGTCGGTGGGCCAGGCATAATATGCCTGACCGCCGGCATCGGCAGGCGGGCCGGAGAGGCAGGCGAAAAGGGCGAAAAGGGATGCTATCGGTCTCTTGTTCAAGGGGATTTATCGTTCCTCGGTGATGCGGTCCAGAATCCGGGCGAGTTCGCCGGCCTGATCTCTGCGATCGTAATGTTGTACATTTCGCTCCGCTGCGGCCCTGAGCAGTTCGGGTTCGCTCTGCAGGCGGAGCAGGGCGGTGCGGATGGCGGCCGGCTGATCCGGCGCGCAGAGGATGACCCCCGGCATCTCCTCGAGCAGGCGGATGGTCTCCTCGACGTTGCTGATCGCCAGGATGGGCTTGCGGCTGGCCAGATACTCAAAGGTCTTGCCCGGGATGAAGCGGGCCTTGGGGGCGTCGCAGGCGATCAGCAGCAGGGCATCGGCGGCGGCCATGCTCACGAGGGCTTCGCGGTGGGGCAGATAGCCCCGCCAGGAGATCATCTCCTCCAGCCCCCGCCTGCGCACCTGCTCTTCGAATCCCCCGTTGGCGTCATAGCCGATGAAGCGGAGGCGCAGCCAGCGGGCATCCCCGGGGATGAGGGCCTCGAGGAGGGGGGCGGGATTGCTGAAGCGGCTGATCGAGCCGCAGTGGCAGAGGGTAAAATGCGCCTCCTCCCGGTTCATGGCGGCCTCGCCGATGGTGGCCAGATCGGCGGCATCGAAGCCGTTGGTGATGAGATGGCACCGGCCGCTTCCGCCGGCGGCCTCGAGCCCGGCGACAATGCCGGGCGTGACCCCGATCAGGGCTGCGGCCGCGCGCGCCACTTTTCCTTGCAGAGCCTGTTGGCGGCGGCGGTGCCAGGGCGTGGGCTCGTGGACGACCACCCCTCCGGCCCACTCGTCGCGGAAATCAGCCACCCAGGGGAGGCGGAAGCGGTGCGCCAGCCGCCTGGCGATGAGATGGGTGGAATGGGGCGGCGAGGTCGACCAGATCGCGCTGAACTCTCCCGAGCGCAGCAGCCGGGCCGCCGCCCGGGTGGCATGCCAGCGCCAGAGGATCTTGCTGTCGGGCAGGAGGAACCAGGGGAGCAGCTTGCGGTTCAGCCAGGCCGCCGCTCCGCCGAAAGTGACCGCCTTTTCCTGTCCGGCTGCTGTTCCCCCCGAAGTGCCGGCTCCTTCGCGTCCGGCCGCAGCACCGGTTTCTTTCCCTGCCCGCCTCGTGAGCAGATGGAGCAGGCGCTGGGGATCGAGCGAACCGGTGCGCACAATGCGGGTAGCGGCCATTTCCTCCAGCAGCGAAGAGTCCTCCGCCCAGTAGGAGATGGGCTTGACGGTGAGGACCGTCGGCTCCCAGCCGAATTCGGGCAGGTAGCGGGCGAACTTGGCCGCACGCTGGGTCCCGCCCATGCCGAGCGGGGGGAAATAATAGCTGAGCATCAGCACTTTTTTCACTGCCCGTACCCCCGCAGCCGGATCTTCTCCCGGCTCTTGACCGCCAGCCAGAGCAGGTTGCACCAGGGGTCGTAGAGCATAGCCTGCCAGCGCCGTGCGGCTTTGTAAAAGACCGGGCGGGCGGTGCGGAAGGCGAGCAGCCGCATCAGCCGCACATGGACCTTCTGGTACATGCGCGAGGCGAGGCGGTTGGTGGGATGGAGATCGTAGCGGGTCCAGTAGCCGCGGTCCCAGAGCCGCCAGTTTTTCTCGATGCTGGCCACACCGCGTTCGCAGCGCTGCCAGGCGTCGGGCAGGTCCGTATGGTCGGCCCAGTCCGCGGCCCCGAGCAGGGCGAAAAAGTGGCCGTTAAAGACGTGCGAGGCCGGCTCGGTCGGGTACTCCTCGAACCAGGGCGAGCCATCGGAGAGCCGGCCGAGGGTTCCCCCCTCGGAGACCGGCAGGTCGAGCAGGCGGATGGCGCCGTGAGCGAGGTCGAGGAAATCACTGCGGTGTTCGAGGACGTGGCAGCGCACCAGCAGGGAGACCGCCTCCCCCTGGGCCATGGCCGAGATCCACGGCGCCCGCGGGCCGTAAAAGGGGAGCGAGAAATCGTAAATCCAGGCGAACATACCCTGGTCGTAAGCCCTGGCCTGTGCCGCCAGCCACTCCGCGCAGGCGAGGGCGCGGGTGCGATATTCCTCCCTCTCCTCCCTGCCGAAGAGCTGGAGGGAATAGAGCCCGTACTGGGCGATGGTGATGGGATTATAGCGCAGCCCCTCTTCGCCGCCGTAATCCACGCGCGGCAGTCCGGCGGAATCATAGTCGTAGGATTGGAAATCCTCCAATCCCTGCCAGTCAAAGGGGTAGCTCAGCTTGAGCCGCATGCAGAACTTGTTTCCTTCACGGAATGATGGTGGAGCAGGTCCGGGCGGACACAGGCGCCGGCCGGCGTCAAAAGGTAATAAATTTTAGCGGGAATTGCAAGGAGGAAGCGCGGGGGCGCGGCGATCTAAAGCAGGTAGTCGGGTTTGACCCGCCGCATCGACTGAAAGATGTTCTCGCGGCTGCCGGGATGTTCGGCCTCGAGGGCGGCGAGCCACTCCTTGATGGTCTGGCGGCGGGAGGTCCCGTCGCTGGGGCACTCCTGCGCGAAGAGCGGGATGGCGTTATCGGCGGCATAGGCCTTGACCAGCTCCTCTTCGGCGAAGAGCATGGGGCGCAGCAGGTGATAGCGGCCGCCGTGAAGGGCGAGGTTGGGCGGGCTGGTGCTGATCTCGCGGCCGAAGACCATGTTGAGCAGAAGAGTTTCGACCAGGTCGTCCTTGTGGTGGCCGAAGGCGATCCTGTTGCAGTCAAAAAGCTCCGCAGTGGCAAAGATCTGTTTGCGGCGGATGCGGGAGCAGAGGAAGCAGGGATTCTCGTGGTTGGCCTCGCTGTGGGCGAGCGGGCCGATGGTGGTGCGGAGGATGCGGCCGCTCACCCCGAGCTGCCGCCAGAAGGCGCGCATGATCAGGCAGCGCTCCTCGCTCCCCTCTCCGAAACCCATGTCGACATAGACGGCGCGCAGGCGGGCGCCCGGGGCGTAGACAGGCAAACGGCGGCTGAGGAGGTGAAGAAGGGACATGGAGTCGGCCCCGCCGGAGACGGCGACGAGGAGGCGGTCGCCGGCCCGCAGCATGCGGTATTCGCGGACGGCCTTGTCCATGCGCGCGGCGAGGGCGCGGGTGGAGGCGGGGAGGCGGCTGCGGCCGGCCATGCGGCGGCGAGGCCCGCTACGGCCGCGGCGGCGCAGCGCCGCGCAGGTTTTCAATGTCGCCGATGAGCAGGGAGAGCTTGTCGAGAAAGGCCTGCTCCTTCTGGGGGTCGCCGTTGACCGAGCCGCCGCCGAGGGCCATCGCCTCCTTGATGCGGGCGTAGCCGGTCCGCAGCCGCCCCTCCTTGAGATAGGCGAGCCCCTTGGCGTAGGTGATCTTGGCCTGTTCCCGGGAATTCCTGGCCTGCTGGGCAATGGCGAGGGCGCGGTCGAAAAAGGCCTGCGCCTGCTCATAGTTCTTCTGGGTGAGGTGAATATCGGCGAGGTTGACCGCGCTCATCAGGACCATGACCGAATCCCCGCTCGAGGCGGCCTGGTTGATGACCGCGAAATAGCGCTGGCGGGCCTTGAGGGTATCGCCGAGCTGCCAGTAGATGGCGCCGATATTGAGGTCGGCGCGGGCCATGCCGCTGTGGTCGCCGAGCATCTCCAGATAGTCGCCGGCCTTGAGAAAATGGTTGAGGGCGGTCTCGCGCTCGGCGCGGGCGAGGCGGGTCAGCCCCATCTGGAAATGGGCGCGGGCGAGGGCGGGCTCGCTGGCCATGGCGCCGGCCTGGGTGAGAAAGGTGTCGAGATAGGCCACCGAGCGCTCGAGGTCACCGGTCTCACGCATGAGCTGGCCGAGGCGCTGATAGACCATGGCCGACTCATAGGGGCGGCCGATGGCAAGATTCATCCAGGCGGTGCGATGGTAGGCCTGCACCGCCTCGGCGGTACGTCCCTCCTTCTCGTAGAGCTGGGCGATCCTTTCCAGGGTGAAGGCCTGGGTGAGGCTGTCCGGGGGGATGTTGAGCAGACGGTTGAGGGTCTGCCTGGCCATCGGCCATTCCGTGCGCTCGGTGTAGGAGGCGGCCAGTTCGCGCCGGCTGAGGATCAGTCCCGCCGGATTGGCCATCGGGCCGAAGAGGGTCTCGGCCTCAAGCAGGGGTTCAATCGCCTCGCTGCTGCGCTGGCTCTGGTTGAGCAGCGCACCGAGATGGAGGAGCGACCAGGCCTGCAGGGGTTTTTGTCCGGCTCCCGCGCCGGCCAGACGATAAAGGGTTGTGCAGTCGGACTGGAGGGCGGCTTTGACCGGGCCATTGGCGCTGGCGAGCCCCTGATGGGCGCGCCAGGCAGCCCGGAAGGCGAGCACCGGATTCTGCCGCCAGAGGGCCTCGGGCGCGGCGGCGAGGGGACGGGCAGGGGCCTCGAGCAGTGCGGCGTTGATCATCCGCGAGGCCAGGGTGTCGGCGGCCAGCTCGACGCAGGCGAGCTCGTCGATCTGGGGATAAACCGGCAGGGTCCATTCGGTGACGGGACGCTGGGGCTGGGGGTAGAGCGGCAGGGCGAAGCGCACCCGGGCGCCCCTGTCCGCGGGCGGCAGGTCGAAGAGCCAGGTGGCATTGGTGGAGGCGATGAGATCCCGGGAAAAACCGCAGACCTCCGCGCCGGCGGGGCTGACCCGATCGCGCGGCAGGATCTTGACCCGCAGCGGCCGCCGGCTTTCGTCCATGTGCAGGGCGGTGAAAAAGCCGCGGCAGGCTTCCAGATACTCCTCGCTCTCCAGGTCGCCGGTCAGCAGCACCACCCCCTGTTCATCCGGCCGGAAGGCATGGCCGGTGAGGGAATCGCCGGCAGCGAAGCGCTCGAGTAGTGGAGCAAGGAGAGCCGCTACCTCCGGCAGGGAATCCGCCGGCAGGCCCAACTCATTTGCGGCCGCTGCCACGCCCGAGGGAAATTCGAGGAGGCGGGCGGTGATGACCGTACGGCCCATACGCTTTTCGAGCCGGCAAAAGAGCACGCCATCCATGCCGAGGTCGAGATTGGCGCGGGCGAGGCTGAGGGGTTCAAAATAGTCGGGAAAGTCGGGAGTGAGCGGTTCCTCGAGGTGTTCGAGAATGGCCTCCGGGGCGACCAGGGTCACGCCCGGCTGCACGGGCAGCCAGGCGAGGGCGTTGTTCATGGTCTGATGGAACTTGTCGACCGCCGCCGGATCGGCGGCGGGATTGGCGAGGGGTACAAAGCCCAGCCTGAGGCCGGCCGGCTGCCCCGCCTGGGGCAAGGCCTGCGCACACAGGGTGAGGCTGAGAAGGGCGATGAGATGGATCTTTTTCATTATTTTCCAACTTGTTGTTAAGGCCGGGGTGCGTTCATGAGCTGCCGGATCGATGAATGCTCCATACTGGTTAATACGCACTCCGGAGCGCAGATGCGGAATTATTTTATTGACCCGACGGGGTCCCCGCCAGGGCTGCCGTCGATGGGCAGCAGGATGCGCAGCGCCTCCCCCTGCGGTTCGAGGGGTTCGATTTCGAAGGAGGCCTCCGTGCCGTAGAGTTCGCGCAGACGCTCCGCCAGGGCGCGCAGGCCGGGATCCTCCGGAAAGGGCTCTTCTGCAAAGGGGTTGCCGCCCCCCGGGCCGTCATGGCGCAGTTCGAGCAGCAGGGCGCTTCCCTCCAGCCGGGCCCTGAGGCTGACGGTGACCGCGGCGTCGGTCCGCTCCACCCCGGCGCGGACGGCATAGGCGGCCAGGGGCTGCAGGAGCAGGCTCGGGACCCGCCGTTCGAGGCATTCCGGCGCCACCTCGTCGGTCAGCTGGAGCCGCTCCCCGAAGCGAGCGCGTTCGATGGAGAGGAACATCGCGGCGCAGCGCATCTCGAGGTTGAGCAGGGTAGTCGGCTGCTGGTCCAGTTCATGGGCGAGGCGGATATACTGGGCCAGTTTTTCGATCACCATGCGCGCCCTCTCGGGATCGGCGACGGTGAGGGCAGCGGCGTTGTGCAGGGTATTGAAGAGAAAAAGGCGGTCCACCTGCCAGGGCGACTCCGCATCAGCCGGTGCGGCCGGCCGGGCCGTCACCACCCCGCCCCGCGGCCGCGCGTCGAGGCGGCGCATCAGCAGCGCGCCCGCCAGGCCGGCCAGGCCGCCCACGGCGGCGACCCAGAGGGCCGGGCTGCCGGGCAGCATGAAATATTCTTCGAGGTTGAGATAGGCCAGTGCAACGGCCGATCCGGACAGGCATGCGCCGATCCAATTCCCCAGCTTTTCATTCATAAGCGCTCATCTCCCGCCGGGATTGAGCGCTCGCAAGCGGGCCCAATCCGGATCTCACTCTTAATATGCACAGGCAGGGCTTCATCTGTATTGATACAGAGCACAGGATTGGCTTTCTTGACCGCAAAATGGGGCGAAAACCACCCCTGAATGGGCTCGAGAGCCCCCTCGACCACCTGCAGCCTCAGCGAGGCCGGCCCCGAAAGGCGGATACTGACCTGACAGCCCCCGAACACAGCCTCGAGGCGGTCCGGCGCCGGCATTGTCCAGCGGCAGGGGGCCAGATGCCAAAAGAGCTCCACTGCCGCCCTTCCCCTGCCCAGCAGCTCATCCTCGACCACCCAGAGTCCCTCCTCCACCCTCACCCGGCGGCGGTGGATGACGCCGAGACTCCGGTAGCCGTCGTGCTCGCCGGCGATGGCGAGGCTCGCCTCCGCCGCGCCGGACGCCAGCAGGCGGGCCTGCGCCCGCCGGCCCCACTGAAAGGGACCGAGGATCTGCGATTGATCGCGGCCCGCCACCCGCACGGTGTTGTGCGCGGCGGTGGAACGGAAATAGCGGCGCCAGCTCTCCTCGCCGCGATATTGATAGGTGCCGCTGTCGATGAACAGGGGCTCGCCGCCGGCGGTGAGCCAAAAGCTCAGGGCATCGGCGTGGCCGTGCGCCGCCATGGCATCCAGGCCGAGCGGACCGGCATCGAGCAGGCCAATCTGGCGGCCGCTCTCCGCTTCACTGCGCAGCACCGCATAGCCTCCCTCAGGAAAGAGGCGCAGGGACGGCGGGGCGCCGGCGGGGGTGGGAATGCGGGCGAAAGCGCCTTCAGCCGCCGCGCCATGCAGCCAGAAGAGGGTGGGCGAAAAGCCGGCGGAAAGGGCCTTGAAATCAGCACGCCCGAACTGCAGGGCGGCCGAACCGAGCAGATCGCGCCAGGGTGAGGGAGCGGCATGCCCGGCAGCGGGATCGAGAAGCAGGGCCTGGCCGTCATCCCCGTCCCCGATCTGCGGCAAACGCCCCGCCTCATCAATGAGGGCGGCGGTGAATTCAGCCATCCCTGCCATCCGCTGCAGCACGGTCGGGGGAACGCCTTCTCCGGCTGCAGCAGCAGCTGTTATCGCAAGCGTTCCATAATCATATAGATAACGCATATAACCGGTGCTCTGTTCCTTGATCACCCCGTCGGGATGCACCTGGCGCACCAGCTCGCTCCAGAAGAGGTGGAAGCCCTGCTTCCGCCAGGCCGCAGCCCCCTTCAACTCCGGAAAGCAGGTGCCGGCGTAGACAAGCCCGAGCGCCTCGCCGAGGAGGTGGTTGTTGGCAGAAGATCCGCGCGAGAGGTGGCCGGAGATATGAGCGGCCTGCTGGTGGACCGAAACGAGCAGGCGGGCGTAGAATTCGGCGCTGAGGAGGGGCGAATTTTTAACCAGGGCCAGCGCCCAGCTCCACGAGATCAGCCGCAGGCCGAGTTCAAGCATGCTGGTCCAGTTGATGCCCCTTCCGGCCGGATTGCCGTCGAGCCAGCCCTGCCACTGCTCGAGGAGGGCGCGGGCGTACTCCTCCTCCCCTGCCAGCCGCCAGACCTGGCCGAGGGTGACGAAGTGCTGGCAGCGGTTGAGTTCCCAGATCTCCTTGACCCCGGGGCAGTAACCGGGGCGCCAGTAGGGGATGGCCGTCCAGTGGCTGAGGGGCATGGAGCGTTGGGCAACGGGATCGTAATGCCAGTCGATCGGCCCGGTGAAGGAGAGTTCCGCAGCGAAGAGGGTGAAGCGGCGGCCGGCCGCTCTGGCGGCGCTGTCGAGCAGGGCGGCATGAGCCTCAGGCCAGCGCGCAGCGAACCACACCCCGGGGCGGGGCGGCAGCTCCAGCTCGAAGGAGAGGAGGCGCCGCGCACGGGCGGAGGCGAGCAGCGCCTCAGGAGCGAGGGGCGGGTGGGCGAGCAAGGCGGCCAGGGGCGGCGCCGGGCGTTGATCCAGACGGCGCGACCAGCGCCCAGCAAGGTTGCCGCGCAGACGGGCCGCCGCCTCGGCGGGGCTCATCGCCCGCAGGCGATGCCAGTAGCTCTTGTACTCGGCCAGGGACATCCCTACTCCCTGATCCACTGCGAATCACTGCGCTTGTGGAGCAGGCTGGCGCGGCTGATCGCCCCGGCGCCGAACTTTTTGCGCACATCGTCCATAATGCTGTCCACCTTCTCACTGCGCCCGTCCCCCTCCCGGAAAAGCTCCATCTGCCCCTCGCCCTGCTGAAGCTGGGAGAGGGCGACCCCGAGCAGCCGCACCCGCTGGCCTTCCCGCCTGAAGGAGGAAAAAAGCTGCAGGGCCTGCTGGTAAAGCTCCGCGCTGCTGTCGGTCGCCCGTTCGAGGGAGTGGGAGCGGGTGAAGGTGCTGAAATCGGCGAGGCGGATCTTGAGGGTGATAGTGCGGCCGCGTACCTGGTGGCGGCGCATATCGTAGGCGAGATCGTCGCAGAGGCCGAGGAGGGTTTTGCGCATCTCCTCCTCGTCGCCGCAGTCGGTCATGAAGGTGGTCTCGTGGCTCATCGAACGGGCGGTGTGGGCGTCGGAGACCGGGCGCTCGTCGAGGCCGCGCGCCAGCCGCCAAAAATGGAGCCCGGTCTGGCCGAAACGGTCGACCAGCTCCTTCTGCGAGCGGGCGGCGAGGTCGCCGATCGTGAAGATGCCCATCGCCTGCATCACCGGCACGGTTTTGGGACCGCAGCCCCAGAGCCGGCTGATCTCGAGGGGGGCGAGAAAGGCCTCGACTCCGCCCTCCGGGACGATGACCAGCCCGTCCGGCTTGCGCAGGTCGGAGGCGATCTTGGCGACGAATTTGTTGGGGGCGACGCCGATCGATGCGGTCAGGTTGGTCTGGGCGCGGATCTCCGCCTTGATGCGCACAGCCATGGCCTCGGTCCCGCCGAAGAGTTTTTGTGTGGAGGTGATGTCGAGAAAGGCCTCATCGATGCTGAGCTGTTCGATATCAGGACTGAAGCTGGAGAGGAGGTCCATCACCTGGCGCGAGACCCCGGCGTAGCGGCGGCCTCGCGGCCGGACATAGATGGCCTCGGGATTGAGCTTCCAGGCCCGGGAGATGGGCATGGCGGAGTGGATGCCGAAGCGCCGTGCCTCATAGCTGCAAGTGGAGACCACGCCGCGGCCCCGGCCCCCCTGGGGATCGGAGCCCACCACCACCGGCTTGCCGCGCCACTCGGGATGGTCGTTTTGCTCCACGGCTGCGAAAAAGGCATCCATATCGATATGAAGGATTGTTCTGGACATGGCAGCTCCCCCTGCTCGGTCAACGAGCATCCTCCAGGAAACGGATGAGGGGCTCCCGCCAGCCCGCCTCGTCCCGGTAGGCGGTGACGGTGATGCCTGGTTGGCTGATGCCGGTGATCATGCGCGAGATGAAAAGCCCCTCTTCATGGAGGGCGATGACCGGCTTGCCGAAATGGAGGGCGTAGCAGATCTCATAGCCCACCCCCAGGGAGGGATTGGAGACCTCGGCCACCACCCGGTCGCACGACTCGAGCCAGGCAGTGTCGCGTTCATAGATCTGCTGCGCGGTGAAGTTCATCTCCCCGCTCAACACATCCGGGGCGACGATGTGTTCGGTCAGAACCGTATGGCCGAGATCCTTGAGAAACTCAACCATGCGGGTGCAGGCGGGCAGATAGCGTCTTCCGCCCGAGATCGACGCGGCAAAGTAGATGCGCATGGCTTCAGCGGGGCTCCATTTGGGTGCAGGGTTTACGCATGACAATATAGCTGCGCACCCCCTCCCTGACCAGGGGGAGGAGCAGCCGTTCCAGCCTCGTCGCCGCGCAGAAGCGGTGGCAGGCGAGGGTGAAGGTATGGAAAAAGGCCTCGTTGGCGCGGCCGAGCCGAGGCCAGCGCAAAAAACGGTTGATCCAGCGCACGAAAAGGAGAAGGGCGGCCGGCAGCTTGGCGGCATATTTGACCTCCTTTTCGAGTGTGCCCGATTCAGCCACCTCGAGTCCGGCCGCGCGGGCCATGGCCTCGAGCTCCTCCGGCCGGTAGGCGGTATGAAAATAGCTCCCGCCGCAGCTGCACTCTACGCCATACTCCTCGAGGATGCCGAGGGGGAGATGTTCCGGCCGGCGGCCGTGATAGTTGGGCGTGGTCAGCAAGGCCTGCCCGCCGGGTTTCAGAACGAGGGCGATGCCGGTAAAAATCATGCCGGGATGAAGGCAGTGCTCGAGCACCTCGCTGCAGAGCAGATGGTCGAACGAGCCGGGGCGGAAGCAGTCGAGGCGCTCGGCGTCGCCCTGGACGAGGCGGCCGGTGAGGAGAGCCGGGCTCTGGCGCAGGGCTCCGAGGCTGATGTCCAGGCCGAAGCGGGGCCCGCCCTGCCAGCTCTCCAGGTAGCTGCCGCGATTGCAGCCGACGTCAAGAAAAGTGCCTTTCAAACCTGCCAGACGGCCGAGGATGAACTCGCGCCGGAGCATGCCACGCAGGGTGCGGTAGACCTCCTCCTCCTCAGGATATTTCTCGCCGACCTGCTGATAAAACTCCTTCAGCGCGGCCTTGGCCTCTTCGGGCATCCAATCCTCTCGTTTTTCTCCATGCCATCCCGGCGTCGGGGTGCGTACAGCGCTCAAATTTACATAATTTTGCGGAAAAAACCCCGTATAATTTCGCGCTCCTCGCCCCGGAAAAAGCCGGCGGCCGCGAGCAAAAGCGGCCAGGCGGCGAAAAGGGCCAAGCGGACCGCCACCGGTGGATGCAGCAGGGGCAGTTTTCCCAGGGCATAGATGAGGGCCGCACTGAGACAGAGCTGCAGCAGGCGGGACCACTCCCACGGGACGGGATAACATTGCTGCGCAAAGACAAACAGCCCCAGGGCCATGCAGGCGTAGGCGATCACCCGCGCCCAGGCCGAGCCCAGCGGCCCCCACTGCGGGATGAGCAGGAGATTGAAGGCCAGGCTCACTCCCAACCCGGCGATCGTCACCAGGGCGATGAGGCCGCTCTTTTTCTCGAGATAGAGGGCCGCCTCGAAAACCAGGTAGAGGGCGTAAAAGAGCGAGGCCAGCATGATCGGCGGCACCACCCGGGCGCTCGCCCAGAAGGGCTCGCCGAAGAAGGAATATCCCCCCACGCGCAGACGGAGCAGCTCATCGATGAAGAGGCTCATGAGCAGA
>JAKPUX010000015.1 GCA_029554865.1 bacterium
GGGGTCATTGTCATGCACGGCAATACCCATCAGTACCGCGGCGAGACCACGGCCGACTATGAATTCTGGGACATGATGCACAATGAGCCGCTCTTTTCCGATTCCCGCGAGTATGTCCGTGAGCGCATCGAAACCGGCCTGCAGGAGATGGCCCGCAACGGGCTTTGGCCGGTCACCTGGGAGACTCCCCACTATGGCGCCTCGCAGCTCGCCTACTCGGTAATCAACAACTATTTCAGCTCCGCCTATGAGCGCCGTCAGACCATCGATCTGCACGGCTCCGATCAGCTCCTGCCCTGGCTCATTTACGAGCACACGGCGGGGGCCAAAATCATCCCGGAGAACCTCGGCTACATTCCCCTGAGCGACCAGCGCTCCGGACCGCTGCTCGAGGCGGCGCGCAACAATCTCGCCCTGCGCGATGGCGTCGCCAGCTTCTTTTTTCATCCCTTCTGCGACATCGCAGTGCTCAAGGAGATCGTCCCGGGCCTGAAAAAGATGGGCTATCGCTTCACAGATCCCCGCCATACCAGCCAGCAGGTCCGAGGCCCCGGCTTCCGGGTCGTGACCGGCAGCGGCCAGATCGAACTGCCCCTCAACTCCTCCTGGCTGCGTGAATTTTACATCGATGAGCAAGGTTCCATCCGCGATGAGCGCTATTCCGATGCCCTGCGCAGCGACACCCTTCGCAAGAGCGTGGTTGTGCCGGAGGGGTGGATCTATGTGGCCGCGGCGGCGCCGGTTCGACCTCAAGGCGCCCTGGCCAATCTGGCCGCCGGCTTCGCCCGGCATGTGCCGAGGCTGGGCGAGTATATCGGCGCTGTCAAACCCCTGGCCGTGCCCGATGAACCTCCCGCACGCATGGTGCTGCTGCGCCACAGCGATGCCCCGGCGCGGCTGCTGCGCGACCAGGATAACTGGGAGCAGGCGCTGGGCAGCGTGGGCATCGACGGCACGAGGCTGGATGTGGGGCAGTTTTTCACTGTCCCAGAGGGAATCAACCTCATCGTCGTTCCGGCTGCAGCGGCTCTCGCCCTCAACCAGCAGCAGATCCTCCTGCTGGTGCGCAGCGTCCAGAACGGCGCCAACATCATCATCGAGCGTCCTTCGCAGCTCAGCGCTGCTATCGGCATCCTGCCGCTCGAGGAGAGCCGCCTGATGAAAGGGGTGACGGATGAATACTACCCCACCGTGCCCATCAGCTGGGCCGCGCCGGACACCCTGAGTGACTTTGAGACCGAGTTCGATTATATCACCTACGCCTCCGATCCGGCCTCCGGCCAGCCGGCGGTGATCGGCGGCGAATACGGCGAAGGCCGCTATCTCTACTGGGGGACCCTCTTCGATCCCGAGACCCGGGGCGGTTACGGCCGTTATCCCTTCCTGCCGGAGATGCTGCGCTACCAGTTCGGCCTCAAATCCCTGGTCCGCCGCGAGGCCGTCGAGATCTTTTTCGATCCCGGCTCGCGGGAAGAGATCAGCATCGAGGACCTCATCAAGATGTGGCGCAAGAACGGGGTGCGCACCATTCATGCCGCCGGCTGGCACAGTTACCGCGACTATACCTATGATTATGGCCGTCTGATCGAACTCGCGCACCAGAACGCCATGCGCGTCTATCTCTGGCTCGAGCTGCCCCATGTCTCGGACCGGTTCTGGCTCGATCATCCGGAATGGCGGGAGAAGAACGCCCTCGGGGCGGACGCCGACACCTCGGGGGCGCACTGGCGGCGTCCGATGGCGCTCAACCTGGCCGCCTGCCGCGAGGCAGTGATGGCCGAGCTGCGCAGCCTGCTGCTGGAGCACCCGTGGGATGGCGTCAACCTGGCCGAACTCTATTATGAATCGGCGGCCGGCCCGGCGCAGCCGCGCTGGTTCACGCCGATGAACCAGGGCTTTCGCGAGAATTTTTTGCAGCGCCACGGTTACGATCCCAGGCTCCTCTTCGATCCATCCTCCAGCCGTTATTGGCAGCGCGACGCCCGGGCCCTCGAGGCATTGTACGTCCTGCGCGAGGAGCTGGTGAATGAGCAAATCCGCCGCTTTGTCACTCTCTTTCGGCAGGTGGAGGAGGAGAAAAAGGCCTCCTGGGAGATCATCGTGACCACCCTGGATGCCGCCATGGCACCGGCGGCTGCGGCGGCCGTGGGCGTCAACACCGCTGCCATCGCCGCCCTCGCCGATGAGCTCCCCTTCACCCTGCAGCTCGAGGAGCCGCCCCTGGCCAATCCATCAGAGCCGGAAGAATACACGGCCATGATCGACCGCGGAGCAGCCTACAGCCGCGGCCGAATTCCGTCGGCCACCCTCAACCTCGTCGACCGCCCGCAGCAGCCCGGGCTGGTGACCCGTCAGATCACCGGGCTCGAGCTCTACCGCACCCTGCAGCAGGGGCAGGAGCGGGGCGCCCGCCTATCTCTCAATTCGGAGGCCAGCCTTTACGAAGTGGACAGCGGCTACCTGCCGCTGGCCCTGGCCGCGGCGACACGGGAGTCCCTCTCCGTTTCACAGTGGCGCATCGACGCCGCCACTTCCGTCAGCCTGCTGCTCGATCCCAAACAGCACCCGGATGTGCTGGTGGATGGTTCGGTATGGCCGGCCTACCACCGTGGCCACCTGATTCTCCCCGCCGGCCATCATACCATTGAGCCCCTCGACCGCACCAGTTCCTTTTTCAAGGGCTTTTGGGCCGAAGGCCGACTGATCGCCCTCTCCGGCGAACTGCTCGAACTACAGCGGATCGTGCGCGGCATCCGCCTGCGATACCGTTCGGAGACAGCCAACTGGATGGTGCTGAGCGAAAAACCGCATTCAATCGAGGTCGATGGCATCAAATCAGCACCGGAGATGATGCGCGGCGAACTTGGCTATGCCTTTGCCCTGCCCGCCGGGGAGCACCGGGCGGAAATTTATACCACCAGCCGGACCACGCAGCTGGTGAAACAGATCTCGCTGGCCCTCTCCGGCCTCATCGCCGGGGGCGGCCTCCTCTTCGGGATCGTTCTCGGTTTTCTCTATATCAAGAACGCCAGGCGCCACCGCAAGAGCACCGCCTGAAAAGGCTCCAGACCACTGGACGGGGCCGCCCCCGTCCACATCATCAGTTCACGTACACCAGACCGTCGCACCAAATCTCTTCGCTCTGAATTGGAGGTATCCTGTGCTGCCCCTCATGCACCCTGCGCTCGATCTGCTCTTCCTCGGCAGTGTCGTCATCATCTGGGGAATGATCGTCTACCAGCTGGTGCTCACCCTGGCGGGCTATCGCTATCGCCACCGCATCCAGCAGGAACACCAGCAGCTGCTGGCAAAAGGCGGCGAGCCGGCGCCGGTCTCGATCATGATCCCGGCGCGCAACGAAGAGGTGGTCATCGCCAAGACCATGCGCACCATCCTCGCTCTCGACTATCCGGCCGATAAACTCGAGCTGGTGATCATCGACGACGGTTCCACAGACAGCACCGCTGAGATCATCACGGCGCGCGCCCAAATGGATCCCCGTATCAAGCTGGTCCGTCTGCCGACGGGTGAGACCGGGCACGGCAAGGCCTATGCCCTCAATGAAGGGCTCAAGCACTGCACCCACGATCTCATTGCCATCTACGACGCCGACAATACCCCGGAGCCCTCCGCCCTGCGCCACCTCGCCCTTCACCTCCAGGCGGACGCCAGACTGGCGGCCGTGATCGGCAAGTTCCGCTGCGTCAACCGCCAGCGCACCTGGCTGACCCGCTTCGTCAATATCGAAACCATCGCCTTCCAGTGGATACTGCAGGCGGGTCGCTTCCATCTTTCACGTGTGGCCATCCTGCCCGGCACCAACTACATCATCAGGAAATCGGTGATTACGGCGGTCGGCGGCTGGGATGACCGCGCCATCACCGAGGATTCTGAACTGAGCATGCGCATCTATCAGGCGGGCTGGCAGATCAAATTCATGCCCCTCAGCGTCACCTGGGAGCAGGAGCCCGAAATCCTGCGGGTCTGGAGCCGCCAGCGCACCCGCTGGGTGCGCGGCAATAACTATGTGATTCGTAAATTCACCGGCCCGATGCTCAAAACTCGCAGCCGCTTCCTGGTCACCGAGTTCATCTACCTCTTTGCCCTCTACTATCTCTTTCTGGCGGCGACCGTAGTCTCGCTGCTTCTTTTCTTCGCCAGCAGCACCGGCCTGGTCGCCCTCAATGTGCCTGGGCCTTACTTTGCGGTCTGGGTCTCAGCCTTTGCCCTCTTCACCCTGGAAATCTTTGTTGTTCTCAGTTATGAGGGGGAGGATTCGCTCGCCAATATCCTGCTCACGATCGCGATGTACTTCACCTACTGCCAGCTCTGGCTCTACATCGTCTTCAAGGCCCTCATCCTCGATGCCCGCCGTCACCGCGTCGGGGTGTGGGACAAGACCGAGCGTTTCAAGGTGGAGGAGACAGCGGAAGAGGGAGCGACGGCCGGATGAGACTTTGCAAAAGGGATATTGCGCCATTTCTTCATGATCCAGCTCGCGCAGCAGGGCGCACCGCCTTCTGCGTCGCCCTGCTGTGGACGATCCTCTCCGGCATTTTTACAGAGTCGGCCGCACAGGAGACCGGGCTGCGTTTCTTCGCCGAGGCCTACGACGAAACCATCTATCAGCGCCGTGAGGGGCGTAACACGGTCACCATGGCGCAGCTCTACGAAGGAGTGCGCAAGCCGGTGCCCGGGGTGGGTATCTGGGACAGCTATGTCAAGATCCGCTACGGCAGTGACGCCAACAAGGATTTCTGGAACAACCGCGGCGAGGTAATGCTCGGCACCAGATTGCGCTTTTTTGAAAAGGTCTACCTCGCGCTGTACGGGGAGTATGTCCGCGGAGAGTACATTGCCTATGACCAGGAGGCCATGCCCTACGCCCCCTCATATGAAGACTGGCGCGGTGGCCTGATCTTCTGGCACGGCTGGGATCCCGGTGGCTGGGCGCCCGGGGGTGCGCTCCCCTTCACCGCCTGGAGTGAAACCTACGCCGACATCAACTATCTTGAAAAGGATGATCAGAACATTATCGGCTACATTGAAAGCAAGCTGGGGCTGCAGCTGCTGCGCCTGCATAAAACCCGTCTTGACCTCTATGGCGTCGTCTACGCCTATTATGACCGCAACGCCGACTTTTGGAATAACCATGCCGCTGCAGCGCCGGGTATTCGCTTCACCCCCTGGAGCGACCTCGACCTCAATTTCCGTGTGGAATATCTTTGGGGGACATACTATCAACGTTCAGGCCGCTACGAAAATCCCTATGAGCGAAATTATCAGGATCTGCGCATCGGCTTTTTTTTCTGGTATGGCTGGGGAGATTAAGGAGAAGAACGATGAAAGAAAGAATAAGCATCTTTTTTTTGCTGGCGGCCCTGGTCGCCGGCATGGCGATTGCCCAGACCATCCCGGCCCAGCTGCTCTGGGACTATTCGACGGGCGGCCCGGTGACCGCGGTCGCCCCCTTTCCCGATGTCAACGGCGACGGCCGGCCTGATGTGCTGGCCGGGTCCGCCGACAACCTGGTCTACTGCCTTTCCGGCGGCGGTCCAGACTATGCGCGGGAGATCTGGTCCTGCCGGACCCTGGGAGCCATCACCGATGTGGAGCTGATCGGGGATGTCAACGCGGACGGCTACCCTGACGCCGTGGCGGGATCCAGGGACAACATTGTCTACTGCATATCCGGCAAGCCGGCGGACGAAGGACTTGAACTCTGGCAGAGGGCGGACTCTGCGACGATCCATTCGGTCGCCGCACTGGGGGATGTCAACGGCGACCAGATCGGCGATGTGGTGGTGGGCACCGCCATGAACAACATGATCTGCATCTCCGGCGCGGCTGCACAGCAGGGCAAAATCCTCTGGCAGTACGGCAGCGATGCCGATTTCTGGAACGTCATCGCCATGCCCGACCTCAATGGCGACGGCAAGAAGGAGTGCGCCGGCTCCTGCGACAATTTTATCTACTGCTTCTCGGGTGCGGGCGTCACCCAGGGT
>JAKPUX010000016.1 GCA_029554865.1 bacterium
CAGGCCGGTTTCGATGCGCTCACGGACATACTCGCGGGAATCGGAAAAGAGCGGCTCATTGTGCATCATGTCCCAGAATTCATAGTCGGCCGTGGTCTCGCCGCGGTACTGATGGGTATTGCCGTGCATGACAATGACCCCACCCTTGCGCACCATATAGCGGATGGCCTTGACAAATTCGGGTTGGTCGGAGAGAGAGGCGGCGGTATTGCTGGCCGGGTCGAGATAAAAGGGGACCAGCGAGATGGCAAAGGGCACCTTTTCACCGTGGAGATAGTCGGCGATGCGGCGCAGGGAGGCGGCGTCGGAAAGGGGAGAGATGTCCTCGATGCGCACCATCGCCAGTCGGCGGGTCTGGTGCGGCTGCCGGAGGATATCGTGAAGCAGATCGGCAAAGACGATATAGCTGCCCCCCTCGCGCACAAAAGCGGTGGTGAGATCGGCGAAGTACCAGAGGTTTCGACTGTGGAGGGCATAGGGCAGACGTTCTGCGCCTTTTTCCATCCAGGCCAGCACCCGGACGTGCGCGCTGTCGGTGAGGACGGCCCGGTCCAAATCAGGATCCTGCCGCGGCAGCAGCGCTTGCTTGTAGCGCACCCGGTTCCATGCTGAATCAGCCATACTGCCTGAATAGCGGATGCCATGATCCGGCAGGCCGGGCTGCTCCAGATACTGCCCAAGGCCGAAGTGGATCCAGGCCAGGGTGCCTTTGAATCCTGCGGCCTCCTGGAGGAAGGCCTTGGGGAGGATGAAATGGGGGTCGACCCCGATATAAAAAAGCAGATCCCGGCCGGCCAGGCGGCCCGGCGTGTAGGGCTGGTCTGCATCGAGGAGGAGTATTTCGGTCTCCGTTTTGAAATGGCTGAGCAGGCTGGCCACCTGCCGGGCATCGTTTTCGCCGATGGGATCGCTCACGACCAGAACCTTGCGTGCCGGCTGCCAGGCAAAACCCGCCGCTACGTCGGGCCAGACTTTTTCGCGATCGATCTGGTGGGTGTCATAGAGATCGATGTCCAGGAGCTCCGCCCGCCTGGCGGCCCGCATGCTCTCCTGCAGTTTGCCGCCGTCTACGCCCTGCTGGCCGAAGGGGGTGAGTTCGAGGTGAACCAGCAAGCGGCTGCGCCCTGCCACCTGTTCCCGAACGGTTGCGGCGGCTCCCTCCACCCAGGCCGGATTGAAGCAGGCAGAATGTTTGTAGAGATCGGCCCACTGCTGCCACATCAGCTCCAGACTGACCCAGTCCGGTTTGTGAGGAGCTTCGAGCAGGGCCTCGAGATCAAAGCCGGTATAGCCGCGTTGTTCTGTCGTGGTGAAAAGGCTCCCGTCGGGTTTGGGGCTGACCACAGAGGTGATACAAGCCAGTTTGTGTGCCTCATGTATGGCCTCGATACTGGCGAGCAGGCTTTTGGTCAACCCCAAGGCGGAAGCGTCGCCAAAACCCGACGCCCTGATCTGCAGCTGACAGGAGGCGCAGCCGCAGTAGGCGCCCTGCCAGCGCACCACCGGCTCACCGATGTCGATTCCCGCCAGGCCGTCATAGTGTTCGAGCAGATCGCGGATCAGCCCCACCCACCAGGTGCGTACCTCAGGATTGGCCGCGCAAAGGGGGTAGCTCTGTTCGTTCAGGTGGTATTCGCTGCCGTCAGGATTCCGGAGCCGCCACTCGGGATGTTTCTCCCAGGCTTGCTTGTGCTGAAAGGCTGGCAGCCAGGCCATCACCTGGATTCCCCGCGTGCTGCATTCTTTGAGAATATATTTGAGCATATCCTGGCGGCCGTAGTCGGCCATCTCATTGAGGGCATATCGGGTCTTGTACTTGGCGCCGTGAACGGGATCGTAGGCCTTGTAAAAGACGACGTTGACGCCGTGCGCCTGCCATGCTTCTGCCAGCTGCTGTGCCAGCTTGTTGACGCGAACCGGGGCGTTGTAGTAATAGGATGGATCAAAACGCACCGCATGGATCGATTCCGGAACAGGATCGAGGCCCAAGGGTGAATTTTGTGCCAGGGCCGGGAATTTAGCTGGAGCGATAATATACAATAAAACAATGATTAAGAGCAGCGGCCGTTTCAATCCTGACCTCCTGTTTTCCGTCAATGTTAAATAAAAACAATCGTCTGCAAGATTCGTACCGTATGCGCAGGAAACCGCATTCACTTTCCTTGTGAAATGCGCCGTCTCTCACTTTCATTTCTGCTTGTTAATGGAGAAAATAATCATAGATTATATCTGTAGATGAATGGCTGCTGATCCCCCTGCTGCAGCCTTGTTTGAACACGCTGCAACCTTGGAAGGCAGGCTTGATGAAAAGGGAACATCTTTACACGACCAGGTGGATTGCAGCGCTGGCCCTCGTGCTGGCGGCGATGGTGCTGGTCTGGGCCCTGCTCGAGCTGCGCAGCACGCGGCTGGAGTTGACTGAAGCCCTCGAGGAGCAGGCACAGACGGTGATGGCCCTGGCCAGGCGCGGGCTCGACAACGCCGCCCTCTCCTGGGA
>JAKPUX010000019.1 GCA_029554865.1 bacterium
GCACCCGACGGCACCCTCCCCTCCTTGAACAACATCACCCTGCGCAACGGCAGCGGGCAGGCGAGCCAGGTCCTTTTCAAGGCGGAATCGTCGGTTGTGCTTCGAGGAACCTCAGCGGCTGCAGCGATCCAAACCACCAATCCCTTCAATATCTTGCCGGGCAGCGCCACCCGCCTCGCCATCAGCGGCGAACCCCTGACCATCGCCGCGGAAGCGGCCTTTCCCAATGACATCACCCTCCGGGCCTTCGACAAGCATGGCAATCCAGCCACGAGTTATGCGGGTACGATCACTTTCGCCAATGACGACCCCGCCTATCAGGCGGGGGATTTGCCGCCGGCGGCCCTGATGACCGGAGTGCAAAAGATCTATCCCAAGAGTGATTTCAAGCTGCGCACGGCGGGCGCGCGCAGGATCTGGGCTTCGGACGGCACCCTTGCCGACACCTCGGGCGTCATCAACGTAACCGGCGGCTCTATCAGTAATTATAATATTTCTCTTTCAGCCTCACCCGTCGCCGGCCAGCCGGTGACGGTCACGGTCAACAACGCGACCGATGGCGCCGGCAATCCCGCCAGTGGAAATGTCACCCTCACCTTTGCCGACGGAGGATCCCATTCCATCGGCACTTATACACCAAGCCTGCCGGTGATCACCGTTTGGAACGGTTCCGGAAGCGGCACCGCCACCTTTTTCAAGGCCGAGGGGCCTCTCGCCCTGAAGGGACTCTCCGGAAGCATAGAAAGAACATCGAACGAATTCACCGTTCAGCCCGGCCCCCTCGGGGAACTCATCTTCATCGCCGATCCGGGCACCTTGACGCCCTTGCCCGAATCCGTCACCGCCGGCGACTCGCTCGGCGGCGCCCTCGAATATCTCCTGGTTACCCTCCGGGACGGCTATGGCAACGTTAAAACCGATTTCAACGGTACCGTCAGCTTTACCAGCAGTGATGGCTTGGCCACACACCCCGATGCATACCCATTCACGAGCGGGGATCAGGGGAGTAAAAAGTTTGCCCGGGATCAATTCAAGCTAGAAACAGCCGGCAACCATACCTTCACGGCCCAGACCGGAACCTTTTCCAGAAAGCTCAATCCCATCCTGGTTTACAGCGATGTCATCGCCACTTTTACGATGACGGCTGGCAGCAACCAGGCGGCCGGGGTACCCTTTATCGTCACAGTCAGCAATGCCCGGGATCGCTTTAACAATCCGGCCTCCGGGCTGGTGGAGATCATCGCCCTGGTGGGCGGCAACCTCGCCCCCAACGGCCAGCGCCCGACCTTCACCCCCATCCCCGTCAACAACGGCAGCGGCCAGGCAGCGCAGATACTGGTCATGACCGAAACGGTCCAGCTGCGCGGCCAGGTCCTCGCAGGCGGATCGGTTCTGGCCTCCAGGGACACCCCGGACATTGCGGTTAATCCGGGTGCGCTCGGTCATCTGGAGTTCAGCGGCCTGCCCGCATCAGTCCAGGCGGGTGCTCCATTTCCCGGCGACGTGACGGTGGTCGCCTATGATGCCTATCGTAACCTGAAAACTGACTATGAAGGCACCATCCGGTTCAACAGCAGCGCTGCAGAAGTGACCCTCCCGCCGGATAAAAAATTCGACAAGTATGCGCAGTACTCCTTCCCTGCGGCGTCCTTCAGCATCACGACGCCCGGCCTGCAGACCATCACAGTGAGAGATCGGGACGCCTCGCCGGTCGTCTCCACCACCAGCGCCTCCATCGATGTCAGCGCCCTGCGCATCACCGCGATGACAACGGCGCCAGTCCGGATCAGTCAGGGGCAAACGGGCCTTCTCGTGCAGGTGGAGCTGGAGAACATCGGTTCTTCCGAGGTCACCGATCTCAGCACAGGTTTGCATTTCGGACCCGGCCGCGACGGGGATTACACCTACACCTATTCCTGGCCGGCAGGACTGCCGATAATCCCCGCCAATTCGCGGCGGACGGTAGATTTTCTGGTGGACGCCCGGACCACTGCTCAGACCGGGTCGATCCGGATCAGCGGATTTGCAAGCGGGATCTACAACGGGGCGCCGGTCAGCGTGGATGACGCTGCCAGATTCGACACCTGGCTGGTCCAGCAAAAAGCCGCTCTCAGCCTGACCAGCGTCACCATCGCGGCGGATACGGTGAACCAGGGCCAGAGCGGCATCCTGATCGAGTGCGTGGTCAGGAATGGCTCTTCCACAGCCCTGGCCGATGCCCGCATCAGCACAGCCGCCTTTACGTTTCGTCTCAATGATACCAACAACGTCTCCGCCTCTTTCCCGGTCACCGCGGCGCTGACCAATGACACCCTGATCGCGGCGACGCAGAGCAGGACCCTGCGTTTTTATCTGCAGTCAACCCTTACGGCTCCGGTCGGCAGGATTCATCTCTACCCTATCATTCGCTACCGGGACGTCAATTCCGGGATCATCGACTCGACCCTCTTCTCCCTGAACGACACCTTCTTCAGCCAGGAGGCCGGTGCGCTCGAAATCACCGAGATCACGCCTTCGCAGCCCACCGTCACCCGCGGGCAGGCGCGCGCCTGGACGGTTACTGTCGGCGTCAGAAACACCGCCTCGGTTCCGCTCGAGATCGATTTCAATACGAGCAAAACCTATCTCGAATTCCGCCGGGCCGGCATCGATTATTCAGCGAACTTTACTATTCTCAATCCTCCGACTATCCTCTCCAATAACTCGTACGTTTTGGCCAAGAACGGGGCCACCGGCGACAGCAGCGGGATCGTCTATACCATCAATGCCGTCAACGCCCCGCCGGGAACCTATTCCATTGTCAGCCGGGTTGAGACTACCGATGGCATCCGCGCCAGCGATGCCTTCGGCAGCGTCGAGGTACAGACGGATGCGGATCTCTTCATCTCCAAGATCTCCCCTTCTCAGGCCTACGCGACGGTGGGCGATGCCACCTGGCCCTGGTACATCGATGTCAGCTTGACCAATCAGGGGGGCAGCACAGTCGAGATCGATGACATCAACAGCCGGCTCGATTTTACGACTCCGGGGTTCATTCTCGGACCGCCCCGGCTGGTTCAAAACGGCACCATACTCCGCGGCAACCAGTCGGATATACTGCGCTTCCCGGTCCTCAGGAATGGAAATGCGCCTGCTGCGGTGACCATCAGCGCGACTATTCATTATCAGGTTCTCAACTCCGGCGCTCCTCGTACCCTGGTCTCGCCGGTCACCGGCACCGTCCGCCTGCAAAACAAGGCGGCCAATTTTGTCCAAAAGATCCGCCTCGATCCGGGCATCCTCACCGAGGACAAACTCGCCCCGTGGCGCGTTGTCCTCACCCTGGCCAGCAGTGCGACCGATGGCGACCTCCAGATCAATCTCGACGATGCCGACAGCACCTTTATCCGCTTTCTGGATTACCAGCTCCCGCTGCCAGCCCGCCTGGCGGGCAATGGCACCCGTGTGCTCAAGTCCGGCACAACGGATAGCCTGATCTTTACCGGCATCGTCCCCGCCGACACCAGCGGCCTCTTCCCCGTCACCGCACGGGTGGCCGCCCTGGACCTCAACAGCGGCCGGCCCGCCAGCGCCGTACCGCCGCAGACGGCTTCGCTCCAGGTGCAGAATCCCCCCAGCCTGGCGGCCATGACCAATTCTCTGCAGCCCGCCTATGTTTCGGGAGGGACGGTCTATCAGTTCCAGATCAATGTGGTCAACAATGGCGGCTCGACGCTGCTTTTGGACCCTGCGCAGACGGTCTTTTCGATCGTGGACAGCACGACCGGCCTG
>JAKPUX010000023.1 GCA_029554865.1 bacterium
TTTGCGGCCGGGCGGCGCTGGTTGAAAGGAGCTTCAAGTGGGTTGACCCCTCTGAAAAACGGGAGCGTTGAGCAGGGCGGCGAGATCGGTGATATGCTCCACCACCACCGTTGCGCCCGCCTGTTCCAGCTCCTTCCGGGTGCCATAGCCGCAGAGTACGCCGGCGGCGGGGGCGCCGGCGGCGACGGCGGAGCGGATATCCATGGTGGTGTCGCCCACCATCAGGCAGCGTTCGACCGGGATATCCAGCTGCAGCGAAGCCAGTCGCACCGGTTCCGGGTGCGGCTTCAGGCGACGGGTTGAGGTGCGCCCGATCACAAATTCAAAAATATCCTGTAGCTGGTGCTGGGCGATGAAGGCCTCGGCCTCGGTCTCGCTGCGGGTGGTGACCACTCCCAGTCGATAGCGGCCCCGCAGGCTGGCGAGCAGTTCCGCTACACCGGGAATGATGTGAAAGTCATGCCGGTGCATCTTTTGGCCGTGTCTGAGCCGCTGCAACAAGTCCAGCAGGGGCTTGTCGAGCCCGATCCGGTCCAGAAGGGTGACCAGGCCGTTGACCGGCGATTCGAAGAGCATGACCATCCTGCGGGCCAGCCGCTCCGCATGGGGCAGATGCAGCCTTGACAGCCAGCGGCCCACCCGTTCGGTCATCTGGTCATCGGTATCCATCAGGGTACCGTCGAGGTCAAAAAGCACAGCAGCGATCCGGCCGGGAAAGGGATTTTCCGCCGGCGGGATCGGACCCGAAGATGGGGTGGATCGGCCGTGCTCGCGATGACTTGCCGCATTCTGGCCACGGGGCATGCAACAACCTCCGAGTTATATGTGACAGGCTAATGAAAGGCTTCTTTGGCCGGGTACATCCGATCAAGCGAACAGTCCTCTGAACTCATGCAGATCTTTTTGCACGGCGGCCAGGGCAAGATCGAATGCAGCGAGAGAGCGCTGGCCGATCGTCTGTGCGGCCGTTGGCGCCTATCCCTGCGAATCTATCTCTTTTTATTCAACATATCAAGCTTTATTTCGCCATCAGTATTGGCCTGGCCCGCAACCACCAAATACTCCTTGCATTTGCGTTCAAAAGGAGTAACTTTTAATCAGACCATTATATAAGGAGGAGAGTTATGACGGTACGCACATCTTCAGCTGAATGAAAGGGCACGCTCAAGGAGGGGGCGGGAACCATGCGCCTGGGCAGCGGGGCTTATGAGGGGCCCTTCACCTTCGCCTCGCGCTTTGAAACCGGACCCGGATCCAATCCCGAGGAACTGATCGGCGCCGCCCAGCCCGGCTGTTTTTCAGTTCCCCGATGAACTCTGATCAGCGGCGGCAGCACCATTCTTCAACCGGTACGAATAGAGGCATGATTCAGAGAAACAACAGCAAAAAACATCCCGGGGCCGGGCTGGTTGTGCTGGCTCTCACCGCTTTCATCGCCCTGGGCATGCCCGACGGTGTTCTGGGGGTGGCATGGCCCTCGGTCCGCGCCGGTTTTTCCCTCCCTCTCGATGCGGT
>JAKPUX010000024.1 GCA_029554865.1 bacterium
CCGCGGCGATGCCAACGCCCCCCAACGCGGCGAGGATTTGCGTTACGACCTGGAACTGGACTTTGAGGAGGCAGCGGCCGCCCAGTCCAAGGGGATAGCGGGCACCGCTGCTGTACACTCCCCACAGGGAGGCTTGACCCACAACACGGAGTCCGTCCTCGGCGGGGAGAAGAGGACAGAGAGGAAGCAATATTATTGTAAAAATCAAATATTTATATTTCATTATGCGCCGTTTCAGAGCGGAAGAGGCCGCATGCAGCGGGCGGAAATTATCCTTGCCCGCGGTTGATGAGGTATGTATATTGAAGATAAGGCATTTGATTCTCTAATGCAATGAGGATTTGTGGCCTGCCGGCGCCGGCTGGCCGGGAAACAAAACGGCGAGACCTCCATGGCAGCCCGGTCCGCACCTCTGACTGGCCGCCTGCTGCAGCGGGGGGAGCCGGTGCTTCAAGGCGTGGTTGAAAATTCGGGCACACGCGTCCGCCAACCGTTTACGTCGAAAAGGTCCGATAGCGCTGGAGGAGGGGATTATGAAAGATACTACCAAGGCGGTTATGCGCACTTTTTTCTTTCTTGGAGGCGCTTATCTTTTCTACACAGCTTTTATGTTCAAACCTGAGCCAAATGAAAAATGGTTCCTTGCTTTTTGTGGTTTCATGCTGCTTCTTTCATCTTGTCGTGCCACTTGGGCCGGGATTATCATGATAGTACTTGGAATGAGCTTTTGCGGCCTGGAATACTACAATCTTTCCCAGCCGGGGATCGGCATCAATCCCGATCTCGGGGGCTATATCTGGGGTTTGATCTCTATGATCGTCGGTGGCGTTTTTTTTACATTCGCACCCTCCAAAAAGAAAAAAGACGATCAGTAGGGGCCTGAGGCCGCGGAGGAGGCTCCGCGGTGCCCCACCCTCCCTTCCTAAAAATAGTACCAGATGCTGCGGTACTCCTCCATCTCTTCCCCTCTCCGCTCCAGCTCCCGCAAATAATCGAGAATAGGGATATCCTTGTGCAGATAGGTCGGTGCCAGGGTCAGATTTTTCTCCCAGGGATGAAATTCATAAAGCCGGCTGCCGTCCGGCAGGATGGTCACCAGGGCGTGGTTCTGTTCTGCGCGCAGGTAATTCTTGCCCAGGCGCGGCACGTTGTAGACCGGCTCGTCGGTGCGCACCAGCCCGGGCATGAGCCTGGCCTCCTCCTTGACCTCCTGCTGGAGCCGCGCGATCGGGACGCGGTAGTCGCGGGTCTCGTCCTTGCCCTTGGCGCAAAAGGTGTAATAGGCGTCTACCCCGATCAGGCGCAGCTGGCGGCGCAGCGCCACCAGCTCGAAGCGGCGGCTGTTCTCCATGGTGAAGACCGCCTGGTTGTAGACCGATATCCCCCGCCGCCGCACCTTTTGCACCGCCTCCATCGCCTCGGGGGTCACCTCGTAGGGATGTTCGAAATGGGTGATCAGGGCCACCTCACGGCGGCCGGGAAGGTGATGGCGCGCCAGCAGGTCGGCCAGGGCTTCGGTCATGCGCTGCGGCAGGGCGACGACGATGCGCGAACCGATGCGGATGCGCTCGATGTGACTGATGGCGGCGAGGCGGTCGAGGATGCCGGCCAGCACATGGTCGGGCATGACCAGTGGGTCGCCCCCGGTGACCAGAACCTCGGTGATGGCGGGGTGATCGCTCAGCCAGCCAATCGCCCGGTCGATCTTTTCCGGCAGGGCGAGGGCCTCCGGGAAGAGGACGTCGTTGATCTCCCAGTTGCGCTGGCAGTAGACGCAGATCTGGCTGCAGGTGTTGTAGGGCTTGAAGATAGCGATATGGGGATAGCGCCGTGTGATCAGATCGACCGGGGAGGTGTCGGTCTCGCGCATGAAATCGAAATATTCGGCGCGGTCGTTGTCGTGCTCGCGCATGGTATCGACATAAAAGGGCGGGGGAAGCACCTGAGCGCGGACGGCATGGTCATCCCGGCGGTGCGCCTCACGATCCATGAGGGAGGCATAGTAGGGGGTCACCCCGAAGGGCAGGCGGGACGCCCTGGCGCGGTCGATCGCACCCCTCTCCGCGTCGGTCAGTTCGATGAGGCCGCCAATGGTCGTACTGTTGCGCAGGAGATGGCGCAGGTGCCAGCGGTAATCCCCCCAATCATCCTCACTCCCGCCCAGGCGGGCGAGGATGCGCCCGCGATTCTCCCGGCGTCTTTCGATCACCTCCGGCTGCAGCCCATGAGCATAGCGGCCGATCCAGGCGAGGGTATGGGAGGCGAGCGTGTCCAGCTCGTCCGAGCGGGTGACGGCTGCTTCGATCCCGCTCATGTGCACAAATTCCGGCAGCTCACCGGAGACATAGACCGCGCTTTTGCCGGACATCCCCGCCAGGATGTGCTCCAGATCGGCATAAAAACTCTCGCTCAGGGGCTCTTCCCCGGGAGTCTCCCGGTCGTGGATGGCCTGCCAAAGCCGCTTGATGATGCTGAAATGGCTGATCCGCTCGCTGCGAATCGAGATCATCTCCTGAAAGACGCGGAGACAAGTGATCTGCTGCGACCAGGCCAGGCTGCTGTCGCGATGGCTGCCCTTGGATAGAAAACGGGAGTACTCTTCGAGATAGGCCTTGAGATAGTTGCGGGCTTTTTGCGGGGTTTCCGCCTCTTCGATCACACTGATGATGGTGGGATGGTTCAGGAAAAGGCGCTTGATGAATGGATTTC
>JAKPUX010000043.1 GCA_029554865.1 bacterium
TATCATCGCCCTGCTCTACAGCTGGGTTAATGACGGCGGGGAGTTTCTCGACGTCGAGGATGTTCTCACCGAGGTGCGCGCCATGAAAAAGGAGCAGCTCCTCGTGGTCATCGAGAACATCATCCGCCAGAATCCGGAGTACGCCGAACTCTTTCTCAAGAGGCAGCCGCCCGACTGGGATGAGATCGAGACCGAGATCGGCGGATAGGAGGGGGACAACGGGCAGGGTGGACGGAGGGAGTCGGGGAGTTTGCGCGCATTCAGGACAGGAAGAAATCACAAGATGGTGCAGTCAAGAATTGGCAGGTTTTTTTACACAGCAGCAGCGTTGATGCTTCTGGGGGGTTTTCAGGGGGCTTTCGCGGATGATCTTTTTCCCGTGTCACCGGATCTTCAGCACCGGGTCAACTTCTGGATCAAGGTTTTCAGCAAATACGGCCGGGACCAGGTGATCATCCATGATACCGACCACATGAATGTCATCTACGATGTAGTCGACCTCACCGAGGGCACAGGGACGCGGCGCTCCCGCTTCGGCCGGGTGGACGCCGCCCGCAAGGAGATTCGAGCTGCCCTCCAGCGGCTGAACAGCATCACCATTCCGAGCGATACACTCAAGCTGACCCTGCGCGAGCGCCAGATCTACAGCCTCTGGAGCTTCAGCGATGATCCACGCCGTTTCGCCAAGGCGGCTGAAAACATCCATCTGCAGTACGGCGTGCGTGAGCTCTTCACCCGGGGGCTGCAGCGCTCCGGCGCCTATCTGGACACCATGCAGGCGATCTTCCGCTCTCACGGCCTGCCTGAGGATATCTGCTACCTGCCTCACGTCGAATCCGCCTTCAATCCCCGCGCCTACTCCAAGGTGGGCGCCGCTGGCATCTGGCAGTTCACCCGTTCGACCGGCCGCCTTTACCTCCGCATCGATTACGCCATCGACGAACGCTATGATCCCTATCTGGCCACACATGCCGCGGCCCGCCTGATGCGCCACAACCACGAGCAGTTGGGCAGCTGGCCGTTGGCAATCACCGCGTACAATCACGGCACCGGCGGGGTTGCCCGGGCGAAAAAGCAGGTCGACAGCGATGATCTGGCCGAAATCATCGACGAATATGACGGCCGGCGCTTTGGCTTCGCCTCCAAGAATTTTTACGCCGAATTCCTCGCCGCCCGCGAGCTGGGCAAGAACCACCGCAGCTATTTCGGCGAGGTGGAGCTGGAAAAGCCGGCTGATCACCAGATCTTCGAGCTGCCCAGCTACATCACCCTCGACGCCCTCGCCCGCAAGTTCAAGCTCAACAAGGATCTCATCGCCGAACTCAATCCCGCCCTGCGCCGCCCGATCCTCAAATCGGCCCGCCGCATCCCCAAGGGCTACAAGCTGCGCCTGCCGCTGCAGCCGGGCGTCGATCCGGCCAGCCTTTATGCCCAACTCCCCGCTGAAGAAAAGTACGACGAACAGGTGTCGGACCGCTACTATGTAGTCGAAAAGGGGGACAACCTGGGCCGCATCGCCCGCGAGTTCAACACCACGGTCGAGACCCTGATGGACCTTAACGACATCAGCAATCCGCGCCGCCTGCGCGTCGGCCAGCTGCTCGAGCTGCCCGGTTCGGCCCGCCTCGCGGGTGGGGCCGGCGCCGCTCCCTCCACCCAGCCGCCCGTGCTCATTCCGCCGGCTGCGGTCGCCACCCCGGCCGCCGAACGCGACGAGCTGCCCGGCAGCAGTGCGGCCGAAGTCGCGACCGCGGTCCCTGCCGACACTCTGCCCCGGGCCGATCTGCTCACCCTGGCCCGCGAGCATGCCGGCCGGGATGGCACGCTCTACGGACCCGCGGCCCCGGATGCCGAGGGGCAGCAGCCCCCGGCCCCCAGCAACTGGCGCTTCGAGGTCGATTTCACAGAGCCGGCCGGCAGCACCATCACGGTTCAGGATCAGGAGACTATCGGCCATCTCTCCGAATGGCTGGGCATCACGCCGCAGCGGCTGCGCGCCCTCAACGCTCTCGGCTCGGGCGCCAGGCTGACGGTCGGCAGAAAGATCACGGTGGTTTTTTCCGCCACCACCCCGGTCGAGTTCCACCGTCGCCGCCTCGAGTTCCACCGCGCCCTCCAGGAGGATTTCTTTTCCAATTTCCGCGTCGACAGCACCTCCACCTATACCGTCAAGCAGGGCGATGCGATCTGGGCCCTCTGCAACGGCCTCTTCGATGCTCCCTTCTGGCTCCTGCAGCGCTACAACCGGGGGGAGAATCTGCTCGCCCTGAAGCCGGGGCAGACTATCGTCTATCCCCTGCTCTCGCCGCTCTCCGAGGGGGCAGTCGTGAATCCCTGAGCCATACGGCCAGCCCCTCTTCCGGAAAGGATAAATGATGAAAAAAATCCTGGTCATCGCTGCACTGACCCTGATCCACTGCGGATACGGCGGGGAGGAGGGCAGGATCCTTTCCGGTCTGGACCTTCTCGTCCGCGACCGCTTCGAACCCCTGGCTGGCAAGCGGGTCGGACTGATCACCAACCACACCGCTGTCACCCGCGACGGCCGCCATGCCGCCGACCTGTTCGCGCAAGCCGGCAATCTGCAGCTGGTCGCCCTCTTCGGCCCGGAGCACGGAGTGCGCGGCAGCCTGGAGGCGGGCGCCCTGCTCGATCACGAACAGGATCCCCGCACCGGGATCCAGGTCCACAGCCTCTACGGCGAACACAACAAGCCCACCCCGGAGATGCTCGCGGATGTGGAGGTGCTGGTCTTCGACATCCAGGATGTCGGCGCCCGTTTTTATACCTACATCAGCACCCTCTTTTACGGCCTCGAGGCGGCGGCCGAAAAGGGCATCCCCTTTGTGGTCCTCGACCGCCCCAATCCGGTTGGCGGGGAGATCGTTGAGGGCCCCCTCCTCGACCTCGCCCACCGCTCTTTCGTCGGCATCCATCAGCTGCCGATCCGCCACGGCCTCACTGTGGGAGAAGTGGCCACCCTCTTCAACGGGGAGGGATGGCTGGCGGGGGGAGTCAAGGCAGATCTGCGCGTGATCCGCATGGAGAACTGGCGCCGCGGGCTCTTTTATGCGGAGACCGGCCTGCCCTGGATCAAACCTTCTCCCAATATGACCGACCCGCACACCGCCCTGCTCTATCCCGGCACCTGCCTGGTCGAGGCGACCAATCTCTCCGAAGGCCGGGGCACATCCGCTCCCTTCCGTCAGATCGGCGCGCCCTGGCACAACGCACCGGCCCTCTGCCGGCAGCTGCGTGCGGCTGGACTCGCCGGAGTGACAATCGATACCGTCACCTTCACCCCGGTCAGCCTGCCGGGGACGGCGACCAACAACAAACATGAGAACCGCCCCTGCCGCGGTGTGACCTTCACAGTGACCGATCCCGGGCGCTTTCGCGCCGTCACGTTCGGACTGCATCTGCTCGCGGCCGTGCGCGATCTGCATGCCGATTCTCTCGTCATCCGCGAGGCGGGCATGAACCGCCTGGACGGCGACAGCCGGCTGACCAGGGCCCTGATCGAGGGTGCGAAGGTGGAAAAACTCCTCGCCATCGCCCGTGCGGAGGAAGCCCGCTTCATCGAACGCCGCCGGCCCTACCTGCTCTACTGAGGCCGCCCCGGGCGGGGAATAGCATCCCGGGCCCCGCTGTTACTCTGAAATAATGATTATGCATACTATGGGAATACTGTGACAATCTGCAGGAAGAAATTTCATATCTTCGCCCTGGCCATCTGCCTGATGACCGCTCCCATGGGAGTCCGGGCATTCAGCAACCATGAGGGGGGGACAAGCGGAGCCGCCTCCGACTCCATCCGCTACCATCTCGATCCCGTCATTGTGACCGCCTCCAAGATCAGCGAGTCGCAGCGGGAAATCGCCGCCAGCGTCGCCGTGCTGGAGGAGGCCAGCCTCGCCACGGCGCCTTCGGCCACCCTGCTCGGTGCGATCCAGCAGCGGGTGCCCGGCCTCTATATCACCGAGCGCGCGGTCATGGGCTATGGCGTCTCCGGAGGGGCGGGCACCTTCTCCATCCGCGGCGTGGGTGGCAGCCCGGTGACCGGGGTCCTGGTGCTGCGCGACGGCCGCCCCGATATGATGGGGCTCTTCGGACATCCCCTGCCCGACTCGTACGGCGCCCTCGGCGTCGAAAGGGTGGAGGTGGTCCGCGGACCCGCCTCTTTCCTCTACGGCACCAACGCCATGGGCGGGGTTATCAATCTTATCAGCAAACGGCGGCATGAAGAGGGTTTTGAAACCCGGGCCAAAACCGCCCTCGGCGCCTACAACAGCCGCTCCTTCTCCCTGGCCCACGGCGGCCGGAGCGGGCGCTGGGACTATTATCTCACCGCCGCCTCGGATCAAACCGACGGCCACCGCGAGAATTCGGAGTACACAGGCCTCCACTATACCCTTCACGCCGGCTATCGACCGCAGCGGGGCATGCAGGTGGAGATGAATGCCAACCTGGCCAACATCGACCTTTCTGATCCCGGCCTGATCTCGGCGCCGGCCCGCGGCCAGTGGTACGACCTCCGCCGCCGCGGGCTGGATCTCTCGCTCACTGACGAGAACCGCCTGGGCGAGCTCAATCTCAAGCTGCATGGCAATTTCGGACGCCATCGCGTTTACGACGGATTCCGCTCCGACGATTATACCTACGGCCTCATGCTCTACCAATCCAGCACCCCCTGGCGAGGGGTCACCACCACCCTGGGGGTGGACTGGAAGAGCTATGGCGGAAAAGCGGAGAATATCATCGCGGGACGGGATTTCGGCAGCCACAGGATCAGCGAGCTGGCCCCCTATTTCCACCTTCAGCAGCTCCTCCTCAGGCGCGTTATTCTTTCCCTCGGCCTGCGCGCCGAACACCACGGCCTCTACGGCTCGGTCCTCCTGCCCAAGGCCGGGGTGGTGATCAATCCCACGGAGAGCCTGAGTCTGCGTTTTTCGGCAGCGGAGGGTTTCCGCAGCCCGACCATCCGCGAACTCTATCTCTTCCCGGCGCCCAATTCCGGGCTGGAGCCCGAATCGATGTGGAATTACGAGATGGCCCTCTCCTGGATGACAGCCGAGAGATTCCGTCTCGAGACGGTGCTCTTCCGCAGCGAGGGGTCGGATCTGATCCGCTTGCAGGGGCGCTATCCCAATATGCTTCTCTCCAACAGCGGCGCCTTTGTCCACAGCGGCTATGAGATCAGCGCCAGCTGGCTCCCCTTCGCAGAGGGGGAGATAACCGCTTCCTGGAGCAAGCTGGATCTCGACGACCAGACCATGAACAGCCCCGGCAAAAAGCTCAGCCTCGGGATTGACCTCCCCTGGCGGAGCCTGCGCTTCAGCCTGGCGGCCCAGCATATCCGCGACCTGCACGGCGCGGATTTCAGCGCCCAACCCCTGCCCGATTATACACTGGTCGATGCGGGGGTGCAGTGGCGCGTGCTCTCCTGGCTGAACAGCCGGCTGCTGCTGAAAAATGCCCTTGATGCCGAATACCAGACCATGACCGGCTATCCCATGCCACGGCGCTATGCCATGCTGGAATGGACGGCGGGCATCTGATCGCCTCTTCCGGCCGCTAACCAGACGGAGTGCCTATGTCCCATCAGCATCGCCTCTATTTCAATGCGCTGGCGCAGGAGTGGCCGTCGCGCAGAGAGCCTGAGACCGAGCTGGAGGCGCGGCTGGAGGGGTTCGATATCGGAGAAGGGGATTGGATTCTTGATCTGGGGGCGGGCAAGGGGCGGCTGGCGGCCGCACTGCGCAGCCGCTGCGGGACGGGGGGGCGAATTGTCGCCCTCGACTGTGCGGAAAGGATGCTCGCGGCGGGGGCGGATGAGTATACCGCTGCAGGAGTGGAACCCCTCTGCTGCGACGCTTCCCTGCTCGCCTTGCGAGCTGAATCTTTCGACAAGGCGGTCTGCCTGGGCACCTGGCCCCACTTTCGCCATCCGCAGAGGGTGATGCAGGAGCTGCTCCGGATCCTGCGCCCGGGGGGCGGATTGCTCATCCTTCATACCTGCTCCAGCCGGGAGCTGAACCGCTACCATGCCCTTCTTCCCGGGGTGGTTGCCGCCGACCGGCTGGTGAGCGCGCGCACGCTGGCGCGCGAACTTGCCGGCTGCGGCTTCGTCAGCCTCCTCCATGAAGAGGGGCCCCGGCAGTACCGGGTGCAGGCGCAAAAACCGGGAGGCGAACCCTCCTGATCCGCTCTCGCATTCTTTCCGGACCTTCAGTATCGGGCCGCTGCTTCAGGCCCGCCTCCCGGATTCACCCGCATTATCCTGGTATAAAAAAACTTTCGATCAACGCAGGAACTGCAGTTTGCGCGTCGTCCTGAACTGGCCCGCCTGCATGGTATAAAGGTAAACCCCTGCCGGCACGGTAATCCCGTTTTCATCCCGGCCGTCCCAGAGCAGGCGGTGTTCACCCGCTTCCCGCACCTCATCAATGAGCAGCCGGACCGCCTGCCCGAGCAGGTTGTGAATCATGATCCGCACCCCTCCGCTCTCCTTCATGATAAAGTTGATCGCGGTCGAGCTGTTGAAGGGATTGGGATAATTCTGCGCGAGGCCGTATTCCTCCGGGGCTGTGACCAGGGTGGCGGAGGCGAGGCCGTGCATGGTCTCCACGCCGGCATAGCTGATGTCCGAGAGCCGGTAATAAAAGGTTCCCTCCACCGACGGCAGGGGGTCGCTGTAGGCGTAGCTGCGTCTGGACTGGCTGCTGCCGGCGCCCGGGATGAGGGCGGTGGTGATGCGGGAGAAGGGGCCGTCCCCGGAAAGGCTGCGGTAGAGATGGAAGCCGAGGTTGCTGGTTTCGCTCTGGGTGGTCCAGGAGAGCTCGATGGTGCCCTTTCCTGCCACGGCGGTGAAACGCGAGAGCTCGACCGGTGTTTCAAAGTTGTTGTAGCCGAGATTGATCCCGGCAAAACGCTCGCCCAGGTCGGTGATGGTCAGCCACTCGCCCTGAACGGTGGTGGTGGCATCCCAGCCGTCGGGCAGAAAAGCGGCATCCGGCCGCACCTGATAGGTGCCGATGGGAAGAGAGGGGAAGGCGTAGGCGCCGGTTCCGTCGCTGGTGTCGGAGGCGAGGATCTCGAGGGTCGGGCTGTAGAGATCGATCTTGATGCCGGAGATGCCGGGTTCGCCGCTGTCAAGCTTGCCGTCATGGTTGAGGTCCTGCCAGATCAGTCCGGCGATGGAGCCCGCAACCACAAGCTGGTCGATGTCGGGAGCCGGCGCGCTGGACAACCGCTGGAAGAGGAGGTCCTGGCCGGAGGCGAGGGCGGTGGCCGCGACCGGGCTGGTGCTTTCGCTGCTGATAAAGACGGTGAAGTTCAGGGTGCGCTCGGCGCCGGCCGGCAGCAGACCGGTCGTCCAGAGCCAGCCGCCTGCGGGGGTGATGGTGCCTTCACCGGGCTGGGTGATGACCAGGCCGGGCGAGAGGGCCACCGCCAGTGTGCAGGTTTGCGCTGCAGCGCTGCCCTGGTTGCGGATCGTCGCCGAGTAGGTGACATGTTCGCCCTTGCGCACCTGGGTGCGCCCGTCCTGGAGAAGGGCGCTGAGGCGCGGAGCAGCCGGGGCTTCGCTCATAAGGAAGGGCTGGGGGCCGTAAAGAGAGAACTGGTTGTCCGCGGCAGCGGTGAACTGGAGTGACCACCATCCCGGCTGCGGTGCGGTGATCAGATCTCCGCCCGGAGGGGGCAGCTGCGCGCTGGTGCTGTTATTCCAGACCCCGTCACCCGAGACCGTGCCGGCCAGGATCTGCCCGGTCGGGGAGAGATAGACCACCGCTTCGTTGTTATCCATGCCGAAATTGGCCAGCAGCATCTCTTCGCTGCCGGGGGGGGCATAGAGGTGGAGGGTGGCCGTCGCCCTGGCGAGCATCTGCAGGGCGCTGCGCCCGATGGCGAGGTGCATCTCATCGCCGCTGCCGGGGGTGTTGTCCGGATCGCTCTCGACGATGCGGAGACGGTAGGTGTTTTCGTCATCCTCGGCGGTGGTAGCCTGGATCAGGAAAACGCCGCGGCCGTACTGGCCGGGGGTGAATTCGGCAAAGCTGTTCCAGCGCTCCGAGGTCGAGGCGGCTGCAGGCCAGGTGACGTCGGCCACCACGGTCGAACCGTCCGGCGCCAGCAGCCGGAAGCGGGTTTCGTCCCAGGCGCTGCCCTTGAGTTCATCGAGCTCGCTGCCGGTCTGAAAACACTCCGGATCGTAGAGTTCCACCCGGATCGTAAAGTTATCCGGCACCGCCAGGGGCACATAAAGATAGAAGAGATGGGGCTGGTTCCCTCCGGCGCTGTTGCTCCACCAGTCGCCGTGACTCAGACGGCCCTGGGGGCCGTTGGTTTGCACCACGGCCGGAGAGGTGAGCGGGGGCAGGATCTCTTCCCCGGCCCTGGCGGTCATCGCCAGGGTGAGGAGCGCGAGGGCTGCGAACAACAGATACTGGTGTTTCATTTTATACCTCCCGAGTCGCCTGACATCTGTCCGGCGCGCCGCTGCACCCGAGGAGGTAAGGGCAAAGGGTGTCTGATGGTGCAGCGGTTGCAGCTGTGCAATGCACGTGCAGCGGGCCGCAAGGGAGCACCCTCCCGGCCCCTGCATCCCTATTTGATCAGGTTCATGATCTTTTTCTCGGTATAGTCGCCCGAGCGGAAGAGGTAGATGTAGAGGCCGCTGGCGACGGGCAGATTGTATTCATCGGTGCCATCCCAGATCACTTCATGCTGCCCGGCGGGCCACTCCTGTGCGAAGAGGCTCCGTACCTTCTGTCCGAGCTGGTTGAAGATGGTCATCTCGGCATGGGCAGGCTGCCCGATCGTGAAGCGGATGCGAGTCTGGCTGTTGAAGGGATTGGGATAATTCTGCGAAAGCGCAAAGGCCGCCGGCTGGTTCGCGACCGCGGTGACGGGGCCGTGCCAGGCCATCTGACCGCTGTAATCGACGTCCATGAGCTTGTAGTAGTAGGTGGTGCCGGCGATGACCTCGGTGTCGAGATATTCGTAGCTGTGTTCGGAGGAGGAGGTGCCCGCGCCCTCGATGATGGCCGGATTTATCCTTTCATAACGGCCCTGCTCCTCTTCGGCGCGGAAGAGCTGGAAGCCGAAATTTTCAGTCTCCGAGGCGGTGACCCATTTGACCAGGACGCCCCGGCCGTTAAAATGCGCAATAAATTCGGTGAGTTCGACCGGCAGTCCATCCCGGAGGACGTATTGATAGCTATTGTCGGTCTGGTCGGTCTCTTCGGTGGTGGTGAGCAGATAGATGATGCCTGTGGCTTCCCCGTCGTCAACGACCAGGGTGCGCACCGTCACCCGGCGCATCTCGTTCATCACCAGGGTCTCGAGGCTCCACTCCAGGGGATTACTGTCCGGATCGACGGGAGCAGGGGAGGCGCTTACGAAGATGAGGTTGGG
>JAKPUX010000046.1 GCA_029554865.1 bacterium
CCAGCAGCTGCTCCTCGCGGGCATCCAGGGCGGCCAGGGAGGTGCGGGCATTCTCGTACTGCGCCTCGGCGGCCTTGCGCCCGGTCTCGAGGTCGTCATACTGCTGCTGCGTGGCGCTGCCCTCCTCCAGCAGCGCCCCGACGCGCCCGCTCTTTTTGGCGAGATTGTCGAGGTTCTCCCGGGCGGTGCGGGTCAGCCGCACGGCATTGAGACGGTTGAGCCGGAGTTCCTCGAGGGCGGCCAGGGCCTGCTTCTTCTGCAGAAAGACCTTTTCGCTGTCGATGACGGCGATGAGCTGGCCCGCCTCGACCGCATCGCCCTCGCTGACCAGGATCGCGGTCAGGGTGCCGCCGGTCCTGGCGCTGACCAGCACCTCGGTCGCCTCCAGGGTGCCGGAGCCGGTGATCAAGCCACTGTCGTCATGGCCGCAGCCGCTGATGATCAGCAGGGCCAGGATGCTGAGTACTGCATAGAGTAGAGTTCGCATAGAGTCCTCGTTAATCCAGGAGACAAAGCTTTTGTCAAGTCACCAAAATACAATTTCACACAGTGGCACAGAGGGCACTGAGATGAGAGATTCATCCATGATCAATCTTCTCTCTCAAGACTTCCATGAAAACCGGGAACTGATTTTTGCTTTCTTTGTGTCTCCGTGCCTTTGTGAGAAATGCTTTTCGGGAAAACCACTTTTCATTGATACTCTTTGTCGCTGAGACCCACCGCCCGGCGCCACTCGGCGCGGGCCAGGGCCGACGCGACCTCAGCCTCGGCCCGCTGCAGCCGGGCCCGGGTCAGCTCGGACTGGGCATCGAAATAGTCGGTATTCGAAGCCTGCCCCTGCTGGTAGCGCTTCTCGGCAACCGCAAAACTCGCCTGCGCCTGCTCGGCCATCCGCGCCGTCACCTCCAGCCGCTTGGCCGCTTCGGCCAGGCGCAGATGGGACTGCTTCACCTCGAGCGCGATTCCCTCGCGCAGCTGGCGCTCGCTCTCCGCCAGCCCCTGCAGCCGCAGTTCGGCCTGCTCCACCTTCGCGCCGGTCCTGCCCCAGTTCCAGAGGTTCCATTCGGCGCCGACTCCCACCAGCCAGTAGTTCATCCATTCATTGCGGATCATGTCAAGCCCGGGCTTGCCGTAACCGTAGCTGGCAAAGCCGGCGACATTGGGCAGCCGCCCTCCGCGGGCGATTTTTTTTCCCGCCGCGGCGGCATCGGCCGCCCGCGCCAGCCGCTCCAGCTCGGGCCGGTTCGCCAGCGCCAGCGCCAGAGAACTCGCGAGATCCCCGGGCTCCAGGCGGCCGGGTCCCATCTCCGCATACATCTCGCCGGCCGGCAGAGGCGTGGCGAGGAGGTTTTCAAGGGCGGCCTCCGCCAGTGCAACGCCATTCTCGGCCTGGAGCAGGACCAGCTCAGCTTCGGAGGCCTTGACCTCGACGCGCAGGCGCTCATCGCGCCGCGCCAGGCCCTGCTCGACCATGACCTCGACATCGCGCAGATGGGCGGCGATCTGCTCCCGGGCGCTGCGGGCGATCTCCGCCCCCTTCTGCGCCCGCAGCAAAGCTGCATAGGCCGATTCAACCCGGAAAATCAACTCGTTGCGCTGGCGCGCAAGCTCGCCCCGGCTCGCTTCAGCCAGGGCTGCCGCCGCCGTCCGCGACTGACTCAGACGGAAACCGGAAAAGATCGGCTGGCTCACCGTCAGACGCAGATCCGAATTGTCCAGCGCCCCCAGCTTGACCCCGCCGGCCGGAAAAAACTGCTGGAAAAGAGGGGAATCGAAATTCAATTCCGGCACTGTGCTCTGCCGCCGGTAGCTCCCGCTGAAATCGAGAGCGGGCAGCCTCGCCGCTTTCGCCTGGACGACATCGGCGGCGGCGATCCCCGCGTCGCTTTCAGCCGCTTTCAGGCCCGGGTTGCGGGCGAGGGCGATGCGCACACATTCCGGCAGGCTCTGCTGAGCCGCCGCCGCCCCGGCAAACGCAAAAAAGAGGGGGACAAGGATGGAGAAACGCATGATAACTCCTGATCGGGATGACATTTCACGCCTCCTGGCGCGGAACAAGACCGTAAAGCATGAGGTCGACAATGGCTTTCTCCCGCTCCGCCAGCATCCTGCCCGCATCGGCGAACTCGTCCGGAAAGGCCGCGGAGAGGATCGGTCGAACGATGAAAATGAAAATATTGAGCGCCACGATATTCCAGACCGTCTGCAGAGGATCGACCTCACGAAGCCGCTTTTCCCGGATTGCCACCGCCATCTCCTCTCTCAGGGTCTGCAGCTGGCTGCCGAAGCGGCTGAAACTGCTCTGCACCAGCTTCTCGACCACCGGATTGCCGCTCTGGATCTCGCGGATGATCATCCGGGGCAGCTCGGGATTGCGGCTGAGGAAATCGAGATGAAGATGGACCAGCTGCGGGATCACCACTTTCGGATCGACCGCCTCAACCTGGAGAATGGAATTGAAGAGCTGAAAAAGAGCGGCAAAGTTTTCGGAAAAGATGGCGGTGAAGAGCGCCTCCTTGGAGGCAAAATAGTAATAGATCATCGTCTTGTTGGCGCCGGCGCGGTCGGCGATCTCCTGCATCCTCGCTCCGTCATATCCCCGCTCACCAAAGACCTCCGCGGTCGCCTGCTTGATCCTGTCGCGCATATTCTCCCGATCGCTCATCTCTTTTCCTCTGCGCCTCTCCGTTCCCGCCGTGGAACGTGCGGAACAACCGGCGATCGCCCGGCTCCGGGAGGGATTATTTTTCCCTGCTTTTCATATTAACCAAATGGTTTAACCAACCGGTTAGTTCAATATACTACATCTTGTGGAGTTTGTCAAGTTTATTCTGCGCATAACGGCAATATTTGCCGACCTGAAAAAAAAGTCGCTACTTGTGAAGAAAACATTTGACTTTATGCAGCATGGCGTCTATATTTACTCAAGCTGTTTCTGACGCTACATCTCCCCCTCTAATTGTGCTCACTTCGCCGCCGTCCCCCCCACGGCAGTGGAGTTCTCAGGTTCCATCTCAGGCATCGTCAGGAGAAGCAGCCATGGGAAACCAACCCATCTACTTTTGGCAGCTGATCACCAGCGCCTTGGGGCTTTTTCTGGTCATCCACGCCATGATCGCCAGGGATTTTCTCTTCTTCAACGGTGATGAAAGGCTTATGCGGATCTCCAAATTCTTCCTCGGCCTGGCGCTCTCGCTTCTGCCCTTTTTCGACCGGTTCTGAAGAGCTGCCAAAACGCAAAAAGCGCCCGGAATGTCCCCCTCCGGGCGCTTTTTTTATCCCCTGACCCCTCTACTCCTGCAGCACCGCCTTGAGACGGGCCGCCGAATCTGCCAGCACCTCGCGGTGGAGGGACTGGCCATGGGCGTCGATGGTCACCACGACGGGGAAATCCTTCACGCGCAGTTCCCAGACCGCCTCCGGCCCGCCGAGCTCCTCGAGGTGGAGGCCGGCGACCTCCTCGACGCAGCGGGCGTAGATCTGCGCCGCTCCGCCGATGGCATGGAGATAGACCGCTCCGTGTTCCTGCAGGGCCTGGCGCGTCCTCTCCCCCATCCCGCCCTTGCCGATGATCGCCTTGAGGTTGTATTTCGCGATAATCTCGGCGGCATAGGGCTCTTCCCGGATCGAGCTGGTCGGCCCCGCCGCCATCACCTGGTACTGACCCCGTGTTCCGATCACCACCGGCCCGCAGTGGTAGATGACGCCGCCGCGGAGGAGTTCCAGCTCGCCGCCCTGATGCAGATATTTGTGGAGTGCGTCCCGCCCGGTGAAGATCGTGCCGTTGAGCAGCACGATGTCGCCGACCTGCAGGGCGCGCACCGCCGCTTCATCAAGGGGGGTTTGCAGCCGGCGCACCCGGGCCGGGTCGAAGTTCATCTCCGCGGGGGCGGCGGGTTCAGCGGCGAATTCGCCCTCCTCCTGATAGAGCCATGATTGAACTCTCCCCTCGCGGTCCAGCATCATGCCCCGGCGCCGGAAGGCCCAGCACATGTAGGCGATGCTGACAAAGAAAGAGGCCGGCAGGCGGTTGAGGCTGCCGATCTTGCAGGCGCCGAGGGTCAGCCGGCCGCCGAAACCCATCGGGCCGATGCCGAGGCGGTTGGCGGAGGCCACCACGCGCGCCTCCATTTCGGCCAGCTCCGGCACCGGATTGATATCAGCGGCCGGGCGCAGGAGCTGCTGTTTGGCGAAGGCATAGCCTCCAGCGCGGTCACCTCCGATGCAGACGCCGAGGAAGCCCGGCCCGCAGCCGTGTCCCTGGGCCGCCTGCACTGCCTGCATGATGCAGGCATAGGCCCCTTCGAGATCGCGGTTGTAGCGCACACCGTCGAAGGTGGCGGGCAGCATGAACTGCGCGCTGGTGTTTTCGCAGCCGCCCCCCTTGAGGATGAGGCGGACATCGATATCCTCCCTGGCCCACTGCTCGAAATGGATGACCGGGGTGCCCGGTCCAAGGTTGGTGCCGCTGTTCCGGCCGGTCAGGCTGTCGACCGAATTCTGGCGCAGGTAGCCCCGCGCGGTCGCCGCGGCGACCGCAGTTTCAATGGCGCGGCGCAGCTGCATCTGGTCGACGCCGACCGGGGTATGGATATAAAATGTGATCGTGCCGGTGTCCTGGCAGATGGGGGCCGAGCGCTGGCGGGCGAGGCCGATATCGAGGGCCACCATGTCGAGCGCGAGGCGGGCGCGGGAGTCCGGCTCCTCACGGCCGCGCGCTTCGGCCAGGATGAGCTCGATATCGCGCGGCAAAAAGGCCGATGTACGGCGGATCAGTTCGAGAAAATTTTCTTCCAGTTTGTGCTGATTCATAGAGCCTCCTGGTGCGGCGTGGCAGCGGCTTTTTATTCTTTTAACCATTTTTCAGCCGGTATTATTCAGGGGCGGGCGCGGCGGTCCGGCAAGGCGCTGCCGCGAGCGTGAAAGCGGCCGCACTTTTCGCTTGAATGATAGGAGGAATTTCTGTATCATTAGAACATAAAAACCAGGAGCATGCATGAAGAGCAGAACCCTCCTCGCCGTTTGCGCCCTGAGCGCCGCCCTCATACTCGCCTGCGCTCCCAAACTGGCGGTCCGCAAACCGGCCTATGACTATGGCAAAATGGACAAGGAGAGCGCCCGCGTCCACAAAAAGGTCGAGGCGCTGATCGATGAATGCGTCGCCGGCAAGCAGCCGCTCCCCCTCACCCGCGGAGTGCGCATCCACTCCCTGATCCTCGATCCCGGCCGGAAAACCCTCGCCGTCACTTTCAACCGCAATTTTTCCTATCCGCCCTTCCGGCCGGAGAATGTCCGCGCGACCTACAAGCGCCTCCGCGAGCTGTTAGGCGGCAAATACCGGGAGTACAGCATCACCCTCTGGAGCCAGGGTGTGCCAATCGAGGCCCTCATCCCCAACGTCTGGCGCAGCGGCAGCGGCGACTGGGACCTCAGCCGCATGGCCGTGCAGAGCCCGCGCCCGGAGGCGGTGGTCCGCCGCATCAGCAAACCCCTCCAGCCCACGCAGGGGCTGCTCAACCGCACCATCGATGTCCGCCCCAGCCACGGCTGGTACTATAACAGCGCCATCGACCGCTGGGAATGGCAGCGTCCGCGCCTCTTCCAGACCGTGGAGGATCTTCTCCCCTTCTCCTTCACCACTTTTTATCTCATCCCCATGCTCGAGAACGCCGGCGCGGTGGTCTTTACCCCGCGCGAGCGCGACATCCAGACCCGCGAAGTGGTGGTCGACAACGACAGCCCCGGCACGGGCTATTTCGAGAGCGGCCCCGGCTGGCGCAGCGGCGAGGGCAAGGGCTTCGCCGCCGGCCATCCCCCCTACGAGGTCAACCATAATCCCTTTCTTCAGGGCAGCCACCGCCTCTGCGCCGCCGACGCCGGCGGAGGCAGCCTCGCGCAGTGGATCCCCGCGATCCCTGCCGATGGCGAGTACGCGGTCTATATCTCCTGGCAGCACGGGCCGGAGCAGGTCAGCGACGCCCTCTATACGGTCCGTCATGCCGGCGGGGCGACTGAATTCCTCGTCAATCAGCAGATCGGCGGATCGACCTGGATCTATCTGGGCACGTTCCGCTTTTTGCAGGGCAGCCGGCCCGAGGGCGGCAGCGTCGAACTCTCCAGCCGGAGCGCGACCCCCGGCCGGCTGGTCAGCGCCGATGCGGTGCGTTTCGGCGGCGGCATGGGCAATATATTACGCAACGGCGCGGTCAGCGGCAAGCCGCGTTTCGCCGAGGGGAGCAAATATTATCTCCAGTACGCGGGGCTGCCCGACACCCTGATCTACAATCTCTACAAAGGCAAGGACGACTATCGCGACGATTACAACAGCCGCAGCGAGTATCTCAACTATCTCTACGGCAAGCCCTTCGGGCCGAAAAAGAACCGTCAGGAGCCGGGGCTGGGCATCCCCTTCGACCTCACCCTCGCCTTTCACACCGATGCGGGCATCACCCGCAGCGACACCACCATCGGCACCCTGAGTATCTACAGCTATCCCTCCGCGGACTCTACCTTCAGCTTCCCCGACGGGGTCTCGCGTATGGCCAACCGCGATTTCGCCGATCTGCTCCAGAGCCAGATCGTCGAGGACCTGGGCCGGCTCTATGATCCGGTCTGGAACCGGCGCATGATCATGGACGCCGATTACAGCGAGGCGATGCGCCCCCAGGTGCCGTGCGCCCTGCTCGAGCTGCTCTCCCATCAGAATTTTCTCGACATGAAATTCGCCCTCGATCCGCGCTTCCGTTTCGACACCGCGCGGGCGATCTACAAGGCGATGCTCAGGTTCATCGCCTTCCAGAACCGGAGCAGCTATGTCGTCCAGCCTCTGCCGGTCAGCCATTTTCAGGCCCTGCTCGGTGCGCCGGGCGAGGCGGCGCTGCAATGGCAGCCGGTTTCCGATCCTCTCGAGCCCACGGCCGAGCCGGCGGGGTATATCGTCTACACCCGCCGCGAGGGGGGCGGATTTGACAACGGCACCTTCGTCGAGCAGCCGCGGCTGGTGGTGCAGAGCATCGAGCCCGGCGTGCTCTACAGTTTCAAGGTGACCGCCGTCAATGCGGGCGGGGAGAGTTTTCCGGGCGAGACCCTGGCGCTCTGCCGCGTGGCGGATGATCCGGCCCCGGTGCTGGTGGTCAACGCCTTCGACCGCCTCTCGGCGCCGGCCTGGTTCGAGGGCGGCGAGATCTCGGGGTTCGCCGATTTCATCGACGCCGGCGTGGCCGACCGCCTCAGCATCGGCTACACCGGGCGGCAGACCGACCTGGTGACGGCCTCGCCCTTCCGCACCAATGACGCTCCCGGTCACGGCGCCAGCCAGGCCGCCTGGGAGGCGCGGCCGATCGCCGGCAATACCTTCGACTATCCCGCCCTGCACGGCCGCTCCATCCGCGCCGCCGGCCGCTCCTTCTGCTCCTGCAGCGGCGCGGCCCTGGCCGCCGGCCAGGTCGATATACGCACCTTCGGCCTTGTCGACCTCATCCTCGGCGAGCAGAAACGGACGCCGTGGCCGACCGCCGCGGGGGACTCTCTCCGCGGCCCCCGCTATGACGCCTTTTCCCCGGGGCTCTGCGCGGCGATCGACACCCTGCTCGCCCGCAGGGG
>JAKPUX010000093.1 GCA_029554865.1 bacterium
CCACTCGCGGAGAGCAACCTCCGCGAACCTGATCGACGGGCCCTTGATGGCCTTGCCGCCGACCGGTTTGGAGTATTCGACCCGCTCGGCGAACCCGGGACGCTTGCACGCGTGCAGGATCCTGTCCCTGGCCTGATCCGCGTTGCGCGGCTTATGGAGCGCCATGATGTAGGCCGCCTGGATCCTGGCCTTTGCCGCTTCCGCGGCGGCTACTGCCGCCGGGTCAGTTGCCGTGAGGCTATTCCCACCGTTTCCGTTCATGGTCATTAGGTCATTCATGTGCCTACCCCCGAATCATCTCTTTTTCGTAGATCTCAAGCCCGGCGATCTTGCGGACCCCGCCGTCGATCATCTTCTGGATCGCCCCCGAATTGAGGCTGATCACATCCTCGGACACCTTTCCGGCCGCGACCGCCTTGGCGAGGGCCTTGATGTCCACCTTGTCCCTGTTGTAGGTCCACCGCTTGTACACGGACGCCTTGGCCCCGGTTGCGGTGCGCTGAACGCCGTCGGTCTTGATGGCCGCGGGTACATCGATGGGCGGAGGAGGCTCGACTCCCGCCTCGGCGGCCTCGTCGGCGATCTTGTTGTTCATGGCGGCGATCTCAGCCTGTCTCTGCTGTTCGAGTTCCTTCTCCCTGACTGCCTTGAGGCGCGACCACTGGATCAGCTTGTCGTTGACCAGGGTGACGAGGCCGTCGAGCTTGGATGTGTAACCCTTTGCCGCTGAGCGGATCTTCTTGATGGTCGCCTCGGGGTCGCCGATATGGGTCTTGAGGAGATCGTCAACCTGCTTTATAATGGCCTTAGCCTCGGCGCGGCTGTTGATCAGTTGGTCGGCAACCTCCTGCGATTCAACCGTGGTCGAGGCTATCATCTTTGTGAGAACCCCAACCCGCGCCTCGAACCTATCCTTGAGCCTTTCCGTAAACCACTCAGGGCTGATGGTGATCAGCGCCTTTTGCGGGATCACGGCGGGCTCGCCCGTGTTCTCGATCACCTCCCCGGTGACCGGGGGGATGTCGAACAGTGCTTCCGCGC
>JAKPUX010000096.1 GCA_029554865.1 bacterium
GGAGAACAGCCGCCGCTTCGAGCTGGTGGCGCTGCGCCGCCAACTGCGCCTGATCGGGGTGGACGCCTATTACACTTTTTGCACCAAGGGCAAGGACGAAACCCGCGACTATCGTGTCCCGATCGCGCGGCTCCAGCAGGAGGTCAAGGAGGAGGCCCGGCTCATGCCCGGGCTGGTGCGCACCGATGAACCGGTCTACAACGTGCCGCGCCTGGGCAAGAATTACCTGCGCGCAGAACAGAACCACGCCCTGGTGACCATTCTGCCCGACGGCAGCCGGCTTTATGAATTTCATCCCTGGGAGAAAAATCTGACCCTGGCGCCGACCTACCTGCACAAGGATATTCCCATCCTCAAGTATTTGCAGGAACTGGAGCGGCGGGGGGAAGAGATCGAGGAGTACCGCAGCATCTGGTACTATTTCTAGGAAGAGAGGGTGGGGCAGCGCGAAGCCTTCTCCGCAGCCTCAGGCCCCTACTGGTCGTCTTTTTTCTTTTTCGGGGGCGCAATCGTAATAAAGATGCCGCCGATGATCATTGTTACCAGACCGTAGACGTAGCCCCCGAGATCGGGGTTGAAGCCGATCCCCGGCTGGGAGAGTTTGAAATATTCCAGTCCGCACAGGAACATTCCGACGATCAGAAGTAATATCCCGATAGGTTTAGCCCACTTGCAGGATAGCGTCAGGATTAATCCAGAAATTATGAGGAAGGGTTTTTCATCCGGCTCAGGCTTGAGGGTGAAGGCCATGTAGAGCAGATAGGCACCACCCAGAAAGAAAAAAGTGCGCACAACCGCCTTGGTAGTATCTTTCATAATCCCCTTCTCCATCGCTATCGGACCTTTTCGACGTAAACGGTTGGCAGACGCGGGTGCCCGAATTTTCAACCAAGCCTTGAAGCACAGGCTCCCCCCGCTGCAGCAGGCGGCCGGTCAGATGTGCGGACCGGGCAGCCATGGAGGTCTCGCCGTTTTGTTTCCCGGCCTGCCGGCGCCGGCTGGCCACAAATCCTCATTGCATTAGAAAATCAAATGCCTTATCTTCAATATACATACCTCATCAACCGCGGGCAAGGATAATTTCCGCCCGCTGCAGGCAGCCTCCTCCGCTCCGAAACGGCGCATAATGAAATATAACTATTTGATTTTTATAGCGATTCTTCCTCTCCGTCCTCTCCTCCCCGCCGAGGACGGACTCCGTGTTGTGGGTCAAGCCTCCCTGTGGGGACTGTACAGCAGCGGCGCCCGCTATCCCCTTGGACTGGGCGGCCGCTGCCTCCCCCAGCTCAACGGCCAGCGCACCTTTAGCGGCAGGACGGTTGACCTGGAGGCCTCGCTTCATCTTCGGGCCGGTCTCGCCGCCGATCCCTTTGATGCTGCCGAAAGCGATGGCGACATCAAGGCCTATCGCCTCTGGGTGCGCTTTTCTGCGCCCCAGTTCGAAATCCGCCTCGGCCTGCAAAAGATCAACTTCGGCTCGGCGCTCCTGCTGCGCCCCCTGATGTGGTTCGATGCGGTTGATCCGCGCGATCCCCTGCAGCTCACCGACGGCGCCTGGGGACTGCTCGGACGCTACTATTTTCTCAACAACGCCACTCTTTGGCTCTGGCTGCTCCGCCCCGCAGATCAGCCCCGCAGTTGGGAGCTGACCCCCTCCCGTCCCGGCTTCCCGGAATGGGGTGGACGGATTCAGTACCCCCTGCCCGGCGGGGAGATCGGCCTTTCCGGTCATCTGCGCACCACCGACGGCCGCGCCCTAGCCGGCGCACTCCTCCCCGACGGTGCGGCCCGAACACAGCAAGAAGAGCTGGCGGAGATCCGCGAAAGCCGCTTGGGCCTGGACGCGAAATGGGACTGGCTGGCGGGATGGTGGTTCGAGGGCGCCTGGATCCACAGCCACCGCTCCCTCGGCCCCTACACCGACGAAACCCTGTTCACCATCGGGGCTGATTATACCTTCCCCGTCGGCAACGGTCTGCACCTGATCGGTGAACATCTCTGGCTCGCCACCGGCGCGAAGGGTCCCGGCCTCGCCGGCGCCCGCGGCCTGGCCGGCCTCTCGCTTACCTATCCGCTCGGCCTCCTCGATCAGCTCTCGGCAATCCTCTATGTGGACCGGGGGGAGGAGGCGCTCTACCGCTTCGCCAGCTGGCGGCGGCAGTACGACCATCTGGCCGTCAATCTGATGGCCTTCTGGAATCCGGAAAGTCAGCTCCTGCCCGGGTCATCCAATGACGGCGGCGCCGCCTTTGCCGGCAGGGGGGGACAAATCATCTTCGTCTATAACCATTAATGAAGCGGACTATGGAAAACCAAAAACTCATCGACATCCGCAACCTGGTCAAACGCTTTCCCATCGGCGATGGCAGCTTCACCGCCCTGCGGGGCATCACCCTGGCCTTCGCAGAGGGCGAGTTCGCCGGCCTGGTCGGACCGAGCGGCTCCGGCAAGACCACCCTGCTCAACATCATCGGCTCGCTCGACACCCCCAGCGAAGGTTCCGTGACCGTGCTGGGCCGTGAGGTCACCCACCTCAGCCACCGGGAGGCGGCCGCCCTGCGCAACCACCACATCGGCTTCATCTTCCAGACCTACAACCTGCTGCCGGTTTTTACCGTTTACGACAACGTCGAGTTCCCCCTCCTGCTGCAGAAGGGGGGCGCGGCCGGCCGTAAAAAGGCGGTAATGAAGGCCCTGGAGTGGGTCGGACTGGCGGACAAGGCCCAATCCAGACCCGCCCAGCTCTCCGGCGGGGAGTGCCAGCGCGTCTCCATCGCCCGCGCCATGGTCAAACGGCCCCAACTCGTTCTCGCCGACGAGCCCTCCGCCAACCTGGATGCCGACAACTCACATCACATCCTGCGGACGATGAAGAGGCTCAACCGCGAGCTGGGCACGACCTTCATCTTTGCCACCCACGACGAAAAGGTGATGCATTACCTCGACCGCATCATCGGACTCGAGGACGGCCGGGTGGCCCGCGACGAACGGATAGAGAACACAACGGAGGATGACCACCCGCCCGCCTCCGGCGAAATCGGGGGGTCTGAACTCCCCGGGGAGGAAGATTTTGCTCGCCCTTAAACTGGCCATCAGAAATCTTCTCGGCGCCGGCCTGCGCACCTGGCTGACCGCCGGAGTCCTCTCCATCGCCTTTGTGGTGATGGTCTTTTACCAGGGACTGCTCGACGGCTGGAATCTCCATGCGCGCAGCACCACCAGGGAGTGGGAGATCGGCGGCGGGCAGTACTGGCATCCCGCCTACGATCGTTTCGATCCCTTTTCGCTGCAGGAGGCCCATGCCCCCCTCAGCCCCCAGGCCCTGGAGCTGGCCGCCGCCGGCCGCATCGTCCCGGAGTTGATCACCCAGGCCACGGCTTATCCCGACGGCCGCATGGTCAATCTGCTCATTCGCGGCATCCCCCCCGGGCAGCAGCTCCTCAGCCTCCCCACCGCCGCACTGGCGGCCGACTCGGTGGGGATACCAGCCCTCATCGGCCGGCGTATGGCGGCCTCCCTGAGGCTGCAGCCGGGCGACGCCCTGCTGCTGCGCTGGCGCGACCGCAGCGGGGTCTTTGACGCCCGCGAGGTCACCATCGTCGGGATCTTCCGGGCTGACGTCCCTTCCATCGATCAGGGGCAGATCTGGCTGCCACTCGCAACCGTGCAGGAGATGACCGGCATGGCCGGTGAAGCCACCCTGCTGGTCTCGGCCCCGGACCAAGCCCCTCTCCCGCTCGCGGGCTGGGTCTTCAAGGATACCGATTTCCTCCTCAAGGAGTTCACGGAGGTCATCCATAGCAAAAAGGCCGGTTCGAGCATCATCTACGGCACTATGCTCGCCATCGCCCTGCTGGCGATCTTTGACACCCAGGTGCTCTCGATCTTCCGGCGGAGGCGCGAGATCGGCACCTATATGGCCCTGGGCATGACCCGCGGCCAGGTCATCGGACTCTTCACCGTCGAGGGGGCGGCCCACAGCCTCTTCGCCCTGCTGCTGGCCTCGATCTATGGGCTGCCCCTCCTGCATTGGCTCGGCACCCACGGCATCTCCATGCCCGAAGTCGCCGACGCCACCGGCATGACCATCGGCGACAAGATGCTGCCGGTCTACAGTGCCGGCATGGTGCTCTTTTCGGTGGCCGTCGTCATCCTCTCCACGGCCATCGTCAGCTATCTGCCGGCGCGCCGGATCGCCCGGCTCAAGCCCACCGAAGCCCTGCGAGGCAGAGCCCAATGAGGCCGGCGTGGAAAAGAGCGAGCCGGGAAAAACCTGCCCTCCCCCATCGACAGGGTTTGAAAGGAGAACCCGCGTGATCCGATTCCTCCTCAAGGGCATTCTGCACGACCGCCATCGCAGCCTGATGCCCCTCATCGTCATCACCATCGGTGTCGCCCTCACCGTGCTGGGCCACGCCTGGATTCAGGGGGTGATGGGCGAGGCTTACACCATGAGCGCCCACTTCGCCACCGGCCACCTCAAGGTGATGACCCGCGCCTACGCCGATGAGCAGGGCCAGATGCCGGTCGACCTCGCCCTCACCGGCAGCAGCGGACTGACCGAGCGGCTGGCCGCGGAGATGCCCGAAATCGACTGGGCGCCGCGCATCCGTTTCGGCGGGCTCATCGACTTCCCCGACAGCGCCGGCGAAACCCGCGCCCAGGGACCGGTGGCGGGCTATGCCATCGATCTGCTCTCGCCGGCGACGCGTGAGCCCGGCCGTTTCAACCTCCCCGAGGCCCTGCTCTCGGGCCGCATGCCCCGCGATGCCCGCGAGGCCCTCCTCACCCACGATTTCGCCGAGAAATTCGCCGTCCAGCCGGGCGACCCCTTCACCTTTTTCGGCAGCACCATGGAGGGCAGCCTGGCCTTTTACAATTTCACCGTCGCCGGCACCGTCCGCTTCGGCTCGGAGGTGCTCGACCACGGCGCTTTCATCATCGATCTTACTGCCGGACAGCAGGCCCTGGCCATGCAGGACGCTGCCGGGGAAATCCTCGGCTTTTTCCGCAGCGGCTATTTTGACGCCCGGGCGGCGCAGCGCCTCACTGACCGCTTCAACAGCAGCCAGCCCGCCGGGACAGACGAGTTCGCCCCGGTGATGATCACCATGCGCGACCAGGAGGGCATGGCGCAATTGATGGACTATACCAACGCCATCGGCTCGATCATGGTCCTCCTCTTCGTGGTGGCCATGTCGGTGGTGCTCTGGAACACCGGACTCATCGGCGGTCTACGCCGCCACGGCGAGTTCGGCGTCCGCCTCGCCCTCGGCGAGGAGAAGGGCCACATCTACCGCAGCCTGATCGGCGAGGCCCTCCTCATCGGCCTGATCGGGTCGGTGACCGGCACGCTTCTCGGCCTCGGCCTGGCCTGGTATCTGCAGGTGGTGGGCCTCGATATCGGCGACGCCATGAAGGCTTCCAGCATGATGGTGCCCGCGGTGGTGCGCACACAAATCAGCGCCACCGATTTCTGGATCGGCTTCATCCCCGGCCTCCTCTCCATGACCCTGGGCAACGCCCTCTCCGGCGTCCGCATTTACAGACGCGACACCGCGCAGCTTTTCAAGGAGCTCGAAGCATGAAATGTACTATCCTCTGCCTGATCCTGGTCCTGGCCGCCGGGTCTGTGCCCGCCCAGACCGCCGGCGAGATCATCAGGAAAATCGATGACAATCTCTCCGCCCGCAACCGCGTGACCGAGTCAGCCATGACCATCCATGGCCGGCGCGGCAGCCGCACCCTCACGGCCAAAAGCTATGCCGAGGGCACTCGCAAGGCTTTCACCGAGTACCTCTCCCCAGCCGCGGAACGGGGCACCAAGATGCTCAAACTCGAGGGCCAGCTCTGGATCTACTCCCCGGGCACCGACCGCACTGTGCAGATTTCCGGCCACCTCCTGCGCCAGTCGGTTATGGGCAGCGACCTCTCCTACGAGGACATGATGGACGACCGCAAACTCGCCGAGATCTATGAGCCATCGATCGCCGGCGAGGAGGAGCTCGACGGCCGCCCGGTCTGGATTCTCGAACTCACCGCCCGGGTCTCCGACGCCGCCTATCCAAGGCAAAAGCTCTGGGTCGACCGCGAGCGCTTCGTCCCCCTGCGGCAGGAGCTCTATGCCAGAAGCGGCAAGCTGTTGAAGACGGCCCTGCTCAGCGATTTACAGAGGGTGGGGGGACGATGGTATCCGATGCAGGTGCTGTACAAGGACATGCTCAAGCAGGGCAAGGGGACGGAGTTCCGGACCACACAAATCGCCTTTGATCAGGCGATCCCGGAGTGGATTTTTACCAAGGCGGCTCTGAAGCAGTAAGCGACGGTACTGCCCGCCGGCCCTGGGGATCCCGGGCGGGCCCGCTGCGGCCGGCCTAGTCCACAAAGCTGCGTTCAGGGGAGCGCCTGTGAAAACAGAACTCGCAACAAAAAAAGCCCGGCCATACTGGCCGGGCTTTCCATTTCCCCGTTGCGCGCCCTCCCGGCGCCGAAATCCCTCGCTGCGCTACATTCCCGCAGTCGCCGCCGCATTGAAAGCCCCCAGCACTCCCCCCGGCGCCACACCCAGCCATACCACCCCGATCAGGGCGATGACAAGTGCAGCGATGAGAAGGGGATGGGCTTTTCCCGCCTCGGCCGGCTCCTCCGCCTCGCGCATGTAGAGATTGACTACCAGGCGCATATAATAAAAGACTGAAACCACGGCGTTCAGCACGGCAATGACCACGAGGGGGATGTACTCCGCCCTGACCGCAGCGGCGAAAAGGAAAAATTTGCCAAGAAAACCCCCGGTCGGGGGGATGCCGGCCAGGCTGAACATAAAGGCCGCCATCGCGAGGCTGACGAAGGGGTAGCGGTAGCCGAGGCCGCGATAGCTCTCGAAGGTGAGGCGCTCCTCGCGTCCGCTGCGCCCGAGCCAGGCGATCACCCCGAAGGCGCCGATGTTCATCAGGGTATAGATCAGCAGATAGTAGAGGATGGCGCTGCGCCCGGCGGCGTTGCCGGCCGCCAGGGCGACGAGCAGGTAGCCGGCGTGGGCGATGCTCGAGTAGGCGAGCATACGCTTGACATTCGACTGGACGATGGCCATAAAGTTGCCGACGGTCATGGTCAGCACAGCCAGAACGGCAAGGACGGGCCCCCAGGCGATGGTCTCCACCGGCACCGCGATGGAGACGAGCCGCGCCAGCACGGCAAAGGCCGCCGCCTTGGTGCCGGTGGACATGAAGGCGGTCACCGGTGTCGGCGCCCCCTGGTAGACGTCCGGGGTCCACATGTGAAAGGGGACCAGGGCCGCCTTGAAGGCAAAACCGATCAGCACCAGCAGGGCCCCGGCGGGTAAAAGCCAGCCCGCGCCGCCCGCCGCGGCGGCCTCACGGATATGGGCCATCTCGAGCTGACCGGTGGCGCCGTAAATCAGAGCTACCCCGTAGAGGAAAAATCCGGTCGCGAAGGCGCCGAGAAGGAGATATTTGAGCGCCGCCTCGAGCGAGTCGACGCGCATCTTGCGATAGCCGGCCAGCACATAAAGGGCGATGGAGAGGATCTCCAGCCCGAGAAAAATCACCAAAAAATGGGTGGTCGAGGTCATGACCATCAGTCCGAACAGGGCCAGAAGCAGCAGTCCGAAGAAATCCCCATGCTGCACATACTCTTCCTCGATACGGTTGAATGAGATCAGCACCGTGAGCAGCCCCCCGAGCAGGAAGAGGGCCTGGAAGGCGAGGGCGAAGCGATCCACCGTGACCATGCCTGCGAAACCCCAGCCGGGCCGGGACCAGAGCCAGAAGGTCGCAGCCAGGGCCGCAGCAATCCCGGCCAGGGCGATGGCGGCGAGAAATTCGCGGCGCAGGCTGCGCCAGAAGAGCGGCAGCAGCAGGAGGAGAATGGCTGCTGCCAGGACAATGAGCTGCGGGGTGATCAGATCCAGCTGGATCAGTGGAGCGGACAACTCCATGTCTTTCCTCTTATTTAGGGTTGATCACATTGGTTTGACTGGCGGACATCTCTTCGATGAGGGCGATCTTGTCCTGCTTGCTCCGGTATTCGTCCAGCAGCTTTTGTGCGGCGGCCTCGCTCTTGTGCAAAAAGGTGGAAGGATAGAGGCCGATCCAGAGGCAGAGCAGGACGATTGGCACCAGGGTGGCGATCTCGCGGCCGTTGAGATCCTTCAGCTCCTGATTCTCGGGTTTATCGAGCTTGCCGAAATTGACGCGCTGAAACATGGTCAACATATAGACCGCCGAGAGGATCACGCCGGTGGTCGCCAGCACCGCCAGGAGCCTGTTGACCTCGAAGGTGCCGAGGAGGATCATGAACTCGCCGACAAAACCGTTCAAACCCGGCAGGCCGATCGAGGAGAGGGTGATGATGAGGAAAAAGGTCACAAAAACCGGCATCTGCCGCGCCAGCCCCCCGAAATCGGCGATCAGGCGGGTGTGACGGCGCTCATAGATCATCCCGACCAGAAGGAAGAGGGCGCCGGTGGAGAGGCCGTGATTGACCATCTGGATCAATCCCCCCTGCACCGACTGCAGGGTGAGGGCGAAAAGCCCCAGCATGACGAAACCGAGATGGCTGACCGAGGAAAAGGCGACCAGCTTTTTCAGGTCAGGCTGTACCCAGCTCACCAGGGCCCCGTAGATGATGCCGATCACCGCCAGCAGCATGATCAGCCAGCCGTACTGCTGTGCGGCAGTCGGAAAGAGGGGGATGCAGAAGCGCAGAAAACCGTAGGTGCCCATCTTGAGGAGGATGCCGGCAAGGATGACGCTGCCCCCGGTTGGCGCCTCCACATGGGCATCCGGCAGCCAGGTGTGAAAGGGGAACATCGGCACCTTGATCGCAAAGGCGATGCCGAACGCGAAGAAGAGCCAGACCTGGCTCTTGCTGGCGATGAGCATCTGGCTGAGGGCGAGATAGTCGAAGGTGTACAGTCCGCTCTGGCCGCCGTGCATGAAATAGAGGACGAGGATGGCGACCAGCATCAGCACCCCGCCGAACATGGTGAAGAGGAAAAACTTGATCGCCGCATAGAGCCGGCGCTCCCCGCCCCAGACCCCGATGATGAAATACATCGGGATGAGCATCCCCTCCCAGAAGAGGTAAAAGAGGACCATATCCAGGCTCAGAAAGACCCCGAGCATGGCAGTCTCGAGCACCAGGAACATGATCATGTATTCCTTGACCTTTTTGGTCACGGAACGCCAGCTGGAGAGAATCACCAGTGGGGTCAGAAAGGCGGTGAGCATGACCATCAGCAGGCTGATGCCGTCGACGCCGAGATGGTAGCCGATCCCGGCCGAGGGTATCCAGCTCCGGTTCTCCTCGAACTGGAAGCCGGGATTGGCGCCGTCGAAGGCGGTGAAAAGCGGCAGCGAGAGCAGAAAGACCGCCAGAGTCAACACCAGGGTGAACCAGCGGATCAGCGCTTCCCTCTGCCGCGGCACGAAGAGCAGCACGAGCGCGCCTGCCAGGGGCAGAAAGGTGAGGATGGTCAGTATGGGCATGGTGCTCAAATCACTCATGAAGAGGCTCCGGAATAATGGGCAACTGCTTCACCTAGACAAAGAGATAGACGAGGAGCGCGATCACGCCGAAGACAAAGGCCAGGGCGTAGTTCTGGACAACACCGGTCTGGAGGGCGCTGAGGGCCCGGGCCCCGGCGCCGATCAGGGCGGCGGTGCCGTTGATCGAGCCGTCGATGATGCGGACATCGATGAAACGCCAGAGCGCCGATTCGGAGATCCGGTGCAGGGGACGGGCGATCACCGCATCGTAGAACTCGTCGACATAATACTTGTTGAAGACCAGCCGGTAGGCCCCGCCGAGCCGGGCGGCCGTGCGCGCAGGCAGGTCGCTCTTGCGCCCGTAGTAGCGCCAGGCCAGCCAGAGGCTGAAGAGGACGAGCACAAGGACGATGCCCATGAGCAGCAGCTCAAGACTGTGGCCGGTCGCATGGCCCTCCGCCCCGCCGTGGGCCGCAACACCCCGCAGCTCTGCACTGGCGGCGAAAACCGGGGCGAGGAAATGCTCAAAGTGGTTGCTGCCGCCGAGCACCGCCGGGATGCCGACATAGCCGCCGATGAGCGAGAGCACTGCGAGAATGATCAGGGGCCAGGTCATCACACCGGGGGATTCATGGAGATGATGAGCGGTCTTGTCATCGGCGCGCAGGGTGCCGAAAAAGGTCATAAAGATGAGGCGGAACATGTAAAAGGTGGTCAGGGCGGCGGCGACGGCCCCGATGAGCCAGAGCCAGGGCGCTCCGTGGGCGCCGGACCAGGCCTGCCAAAGGATCTCATCCTTGCTGAAAAAACCGGAAAAGCCGGGGATGCCGGCGATCGCCAGGGTGCCGATGAGCATGGTCCAGAAGGTGCGCGGCATCTTTGTCCTGAGGCCGCCCATGATGCGCATATCGGTCTGGTTGGACATGGCGTGCATGACACTGCCGGCCGCCATGAAGAGCAGGGCCTTGAAAAAGGCATGGGTCATGAGGTGAAAGATGCCGGCGGCGAAGGCGCCGACCCCGACTCCGATGAACATGTAGCCGAGCTGGCTGATGGTCGAATAGGCAAGCACCCGCTTGATGTCGAACTGGGTCAGGCCGATGGTCGCCGCATAGAGGGCGGTGAGGGCGCCGACAATGGCGACGACCGCCGCAGCCGTCGGGGCGAGGGTGTAGATGACATTGGCGCGGGCGACCATATAGACCCCGGCGGTGACCATGGTGGCGGCATGGATCAGGGCGCTGACCGGGGTCGGACCGGCCATGGCGTCGGGTAGCCAGACATAAAGGGGCAGCTGGGCTGACTTGCCGGCGGCGCCGACGAAGAGGAGCAGGGCGATGGCCGTGAGCACCCCGGCACCTATCGGCATGGCCGCGGCCTGGCTAAAGACCTCGGTGAAATCAAGGGTACGAAAGGTGGCGTAGATGAGAAATATCGCCAGGAGAAAGCCGAAATCCCCGATGCGGTTAACGACAAAGGCCTTGCGGCCGGCATAGGCGTTATAATCGTCCTGGTACCAAAAGCCGATCAGGAGATAGGAGCAGAGGCCGACCCCCTCCCAGCCGATGAACATCATCAAAAAGTTATTCGCTGTCACCAGGATCAGCATCGCAAAAACGAAAAGGTTGAGAAAGATGAAGAAACGGTTAAAGCCGCGGTCGCCGTGCATGTAACCAATGGCGTAGATATGAATGATGAAGGAGACCCCGGTGACGACCAGGATCATCACCATCGAAAGGGGATCGATCTGAAAGGCGATTTCGGTGCTGAGAGCCCCGGCGGCGATCCACTTGAAGAGGGGCACCTCCACCAGCCGATCGGCGGCGGGCAGCCTCAACAGCTCAAAGAAAAGGGCCACAGCCGCAGCAAAGGAGAGCCCCACAGCCGCGCTGGCGATGACGCCCGGCCTGACGCCGGCACTCTTCCAGCCGGTCAGGGCATTGATGATCAACCCCAGCAAGGGGAATAGAGGTATCAGCCAAACCAGATCAAACATGTAGGCTCCTGTAGTTCTCGCAAGGTGTCCGGGTCCACTCCGCTCCTTCGCCTCCATCGCCATTGCACGGCGGGAGGCCGGATCGGATCAACCCTTGAGCAGATTGATCTCGTCGACGTGCACCGTGCCGCGCAGACGAAAGACCGAGATGATGACCGCCAGGCCGACCGCCACCTCGGCCGCGGCCACGGCCATGATAAAAAAGACGAACAGCTGGCCATCCAGCGCCTGCCATTTGGCGGCGAAGGTGATGAAGGTCAGATTGACCGCGTTGAGCATCAGCTCGATGCTCATCAAAATGACCAGGGCGTTGCGGCGAACCAGCACGCCCGCCACGCCGATGGCGAAGAGAACGGCCGCAACGAGCAGAAAAAAGTTCAGGGGGATGGCGTTCATAGCGATCGGATCCTCATTGCTCTTTGGGCAGCTTTTTACTGCCGAGGATGATGGCGCCGACGATGCCGGTGAGGAGCAGCACCGAGGCGATTTCAAAGGGATAGAGATAGGTGCTGAAAAGGGCCGCGCCCAGTCTCTCAACCGTGCCGGAGACCGGCGTGTCGCCGCTCAGCCGGCCGAAGACCCGGGTGCCGGCGGCTGCAATCACCAGCAGCTGCACACCCAGGATGGCGGCGAAAACGATGCCGAAGCCGGACTGCAAGCGGCGTCCGGCGGGCAGCCGCACCTCTTCGCTGAGGTTGAGCAGCATGATGACAAAGACAAAGAGGACCATGATGGCGCCGGCGTAGATGATCACCTGGACGACGCTGAGGAACTGGGCGCCGAGAAGGAAATAGAGCCCGGCCAGGGCGAAGAAGGTGATAATGAGAAAAATGGCGCAGTAGACCGGATTCTTGTGGGTCACCATCAGAAGGGCTGATGCGATCGCCAGTCCGGCGAAGAAAAAGAAAAGAATCGGAATCATGCTCTGTTCCCGGGTTACAGGTTTTAGCCCGATTGCCGGCTGCAGCCGGTCATGCCGGGCGGGGTCACGGGGCTACATCCCCGTCTCCGTCTTGCTGCGTTCGAAATACTTGCCGTCCGCCGTTATGTCCCAGTTTCTGAGCAGACGCTCCTTGTCCCAAATCAGCGCTTCGCGGCTGTGGGCAGAAAAATCATAGATCTCGGTCAGCTCGATCGCCTCCTCCGGGCAGGCCTCCTGGCACATTCCGCAGAGGATGCAGCGCAGCATGTCGATCCTGAACTCGACCGGGTATTTGTCGCGGTCCGGCCAGGGGGCCACCCCCGCCTTCATGGTGATGCATTTGGCGGGACAGGCGGTCGAGCACATTTCACAGGCCACGCACTTGATCCGCCCCTGTTCGTCCTTGTTGAGGCGGATGGCGCCGCGGTGGCCCGGCGGCACCGGCCACTTCTCCTCGGGATAGGAGACGGTATACTTTTTCGAGAAAAAATGCTTTATCGTGATCCACATGCCCTTGAGGATACCCGGGAAGTAGGAAGAATCCCAGCGGGCAGGGCGATAGCCGACGTTTTTGACACCCATAAAACTCCCTGGATTGCATTATGACAGCATGACTTGCGGGCGGTTGAGCCAGCGGCTCCTCACAGCCCTTCCGGAGGCCTGACGATTTTCCGCCTGCATCCCCTCCTAGTGTACGAACAGCAGCCCGGCGCCGGTGAGCACGATGTTGAGCAGGGCCAGGGGGATCAACACCTTCCAGCCGATGCGCATGAGCTGGTCGAACCGGAATCTCGGGATGGTCCAGCGCACCCAGAGGAAGAAGAAAAGGAAAAAGCCGGTCTTGAGGGCAAAGGCGGCAATCGAGAGCAGCACGCCCCAGATGCCCAGCGCCTTTTCGTCGACCCAGGGGAAATCCCAGCCCCCGAAAAAGAGGGTGGTGAGCAGGGCCGAGGTGGTGATGAGGGCGATATACTCGCCCATGAAAAACATCGCGAACTTCATCGAGCTGTATTCGGTGTGATAACCGCCGACCAGTTCGGGTTCGGCCTCGGCGAGGTCGAAGGGCAGCCGGTTGGTCTCGGCGAAGGCGGCGACCAGAAAGGTGATGAAGGCGAGGGGCTGGAGAAAGACGTTCCAGCGCGGCAAAAAGCCGAGGAGCAGGCCGTTCTGGTATTCGACGATAGTGCTCAGGCGCAGCGAACCGGTGATCATGACGATGCCGATGACCGACATGCCGAGGGCAAGCTCATAGCTGATCATCTGTGCCGAGGCGCGCAGGCCGCCCAGAAAGGGATATTTGCTGTTCGACGCCCAGCCCCCGAGGACCACGCCGTAAACCCCGAGCGAAACCAGGGCGAAGATGTAGAGAAAGCCGATGTTGAGGTCGACGATCTGCAGGGGTTCGGCGCGCCCGAAGAGTTCAAGAGTGGTGCCGAAAGGAATGGCGGCGAAGGTCATCAGGGCCGGCACCAGCACCAGCAGGGGGGCGAAGGTATAGAGCCATTTGTCCGCACCGGTCGGGACGACCTCCTCCTTGAAGAAGAACTTGATGCCATCAGCCACCGCCTGGAAAAGTCCCGCCGGTCCGACACGGTTGGGGCCGAGACGGTCCTGGATGAAGGCGCTGACACGGCGTTCGGCCCATTCCATGATCATGAGGATGACCAGGTTGACGACGATGACGACGAGGATCTTCAGCAAAAGGATGCCTATGTCGATCCAGGCGAATCCCAATTCGTTCATACCGGTTCCTTAGCTCAGTTGAACACCCACTTCAGCAAGTTTGAAATACGAAAGCCCGGCGCAGGCCGGGAGGCGGCCTGCAAGGTCATTGAAAATGTCGGCCGCGGTGACCGCCGTCACCGGCTGCTGCAGCAGCGCGGCCAGGTCGGCCAGGCTGCGCCAGGCCGGCTTGATCCCGGCGGGCGGCTGCAAGGCGGCGTGCATCCGCTGCAGTCGGCCCTGAACGTTGACGAAGGTTCCCTCCTCCTCGGCGAAAGAGGTCATGGGCAGGGCCAGATCGGCCGACCGCACCAGATCGCCGGCGGCGACATCCCAGACCACCAGCAGTTCGAGGCCGTCCAGGAGCTCCTTTTGCTCCCCGGTCAGATGCAGTCCGGCTCCGCCGCCGAGCAGAAAGAGCGTCCGGATTTTGCCTTCTCGCAGCCCCTGCCAGAGCTCCCGGCTGCTGCCCAGCACCAGCTCGGCGCCGCGGCGGTTGGGGCTCTTGTCGGCGCGAACGGTGAAGCCGCTCTTGTAGACAACATCCTCTCCCTCCGGGGCAGGGGCGTTGAGCAGAACGGTGCGGATGCCGAGGCCGTCGGCAAAGAGACGGCGCAGCATATAGTTGTCCTCGACCGTCGCCCAGGCCGATCCGCACAGAGCGGCCTCATTCAGCCGCCCCTCCTGCTGCAGCCTGCTGATGTGGCCGGCGATGGCCTGCAGGGCTGCTGCCTGCGTGAGGGGGGCCTCTTTTTCAGCGCGCGGCGCGGTCAGGCGGTCGAGATCTTCAAAGGCATGATAGATATAACGGCCGTCGTCGCAGATCCACTCCCGATTGACCTCCTGGTTCTCGCGCGAGCGGATACGGTAGATCTTGTTCTCCTTGTGCTCGAGATAAATATTGCAGCCGCTGCCACAACCCGGGCAGATGCTGCGGGTGCGCTGGAGGTTCCAGACGCGGGCGTTGAAGAGAAAATCCTTGTCGATGAGGCAGCCGACCGGGCAGATCTCAACGACGTTGCCCGACATTTTGTGGGTGAGGCCGCGGCCGGGAAAAATGGAGATATCACTGTGGTAGCCGCGGTTCTCGACGATAAGGTAGGGTTCGCCGACGACATCCTCGAAAAAGCGCACGCAGCGGGTGCAGAGGACGCAGCGGTTGCGGTAGAGCAGGATGCTGCCCCCCAGATCCTTGGGCGGACGCACCCGCTTCTCCTCCACCATGCGGCTGTGGGAGGAGCCGTATTTGAAGGTATAGTCCTGGAGCAGGCATTCGCCGGCCTTGTCGCAAACGGGGCAGTCGAGGGGATGGTTGATAAGGAAGAACTCGAGCATGCTCCGGCGGGCGTCCCGGACCTGTTCGGTCCGGGTATGAACCACCATCCCATCCTTGACCTCGGTGGCGCAGGAGAGGACCAGTTTGGGGCTCCCCTCCAGTTCGACCAGGCACATGCGGCAGCTGCCGGCGATGGTCAGGGCCGGATGGTAGCAGTAATGGGGTATTTCGATGCCGTGGGCGAGGGCCGCCTTGAGGATGGTGGTGCCGGCATCCACGGTGATCTCTTTTCCATCTATCTTGAAAGTGGGCATGGGTCCATTCTGCTGGTTAGTGGGATTCCGTTAACGCCGCTGCGGACAGCGGCCGAGTTCGGCATGGGCGGCGAACTCGTCGCGAAACTGTTTGAGAAAACTGGCCGCCGGCATGGCCGCCGCATCGCCGAGGGGACAGATGGTGCGAAAATTGATATGCCGGGCGATATCCTCCAGGAGGGGCAGATCCTCGGGGCGGCCGCCCCCCATTTCGAGGCGCTTGAGGATCTTGACCATCCAGGTCGTACCTTCGCGGCAGGGGGTGCACTGGCCGCAGGATTCGTGGGCGTAAAAACGCTCGAGATTGTAGAGGGCATTGACCATGCAGGCATCCTCGTCCAGGACGATCACCCCGGCGGAGCCGAGCATCGAGCCGGCCTCGGCCAGCGCTTCATAGTCCATGCTCACATCGATCTGGTCGGCCCTGAGCACCGGCACCGAGGAGCCCCCGGGGATGACCGCCTTTAGTTTCTTGCCGCCGCGGATGCCCCCGCATTCCTCGTAGATCAGCTCCTTGAGGTTTTTGCCCATCGGGAATTCGTAGAGGCCGGGGCGGTTGACGTGGCCGCTGACGCAGTAGAGCTTGGGGCCGGTGTTCTTGGGATTGGGCCCGATGGCGGCGAACCACTCGGCCCCGCGGGTGAAGATCAGGGGCAGGTTGGCGAGGGTCTCGACGTTGTTGACCACGGTCGGGCTCTTGAAAGCCCCCACCACCGCGGGGAAGGGGGGTTTCAGGCGCGGCCAGCCCCGTTTGCCCTCAAGCGACTCGAGCAGGCCGGTTTCCTCGCCGCAAATGTAGGCCCCGGCCCCGCGGTGGACGGTCACCTGCAGATCGTAGCTGCTGCCGAGGATTTTTTCCCCGAGCAGATTCTTCGCCTCCGCCTCGGCGATCGCCTCCTCCAGCACCTGCGCGCCATGGGCGAATTCGCCGCGGATGTAGATGTAGGCGCTGTGGGCGTTGATGGCGTACGAGGCGATGGCGATGCCCTCGAGGAGCATATGGGGTTCATGCTCGACAAGATAGCGGTCCTTGAAGGTGCCGGGCTCGGACTCGTCGGCGTTGCAGACCAGATATTTCGGTTTTTCCGAGTCGCGCGGCACAAAGCTCCATTTCATGCCGGTCGGAAAGCCGGCACCGCCGCGTCCGCGCAGCCCCGACTTTTTGACTTCTTCGATGACCTCGGCCGGCTGCCACTGCCTGACCACCTTCTCCCACGCCGAATAGCCCTGGTTGGCGAGATAAAAGGCCAGACTCTTCGATTCCGGCTTGCCGATGTTGTGGAGGAAATATTTCTCGCTCATGCGCCTCTATCCTGCTTGGTCAGGGCAATTTCGCCAAAATGTCGTCGATCTTCTCGACGGTCAGATTCTCATAATAGTCGTCGTTGATCTGCATCACCGGGGCGGTTCCGCACGAGCCCAGACACTCCACCTTCTTGAGGGTGAACTTTTTGTCGGGGGTGGTTCCGCCCACCTTGATGCCCAGCTTCTCCTCGAGGTGGTCGACCAAAGATTCGGCGCCGAGCAGGGCACACGAGAGGGTGGCGCAGACCTGGATGACATAGCGTCCCTCCTCCTGGCGCGGATAGAGGGTGTAGAAGGAGACCACGTCCATGACCTGGAGGGGGGAGAGCCCCAGCAGCCCGGCGATGTATTCCATCACCTCCGGGGTGATGGTCTTGAACTCGGCTCTGGCGATGTGGAGCACCTGAAGGAGCGCCGCCTCCTTGTCAGGATAGTGGCCGAGAAGCTTTTCCACTCTCTTCTGGGCGGTTGCGCTGAAAGCAATGCTCATCTCTGGTCGTCCTAAGTTCGTCGCGTGGATTTCATTCTGACCGTCATCCCGGCACTGCGCCGCGGCTGCGGGTGCACCCGGGCGGAAGTGGAATCTAGCGGTCGAGTTCGCCCGCAATGATATTCAGACTGCTCAGTATGGCCACGGTGTCGGAGAGCAGGCGGCCGCGCAGCAGGCTGGGGATGATCTGGAAATTGTAGAATGAGGGAGGCCGCACGCGGAAGCGGTAGGGGCCGTTGCCCTCATTGCTGATGACGTGATAGCCGAGTTCGCCGTTGGGGGCCTCGGTGGGGATGTAGGCCTCGCCGCGGGGGGCGCGGGCGCCGCGGTTGAGCATGATGATCTCAAACTGGTGGATCAGCCCTTCGATCGAGCCGTAGACATCGTCCTTGGGGGGCAGGATCACCTTGGAGTCCGAATCGGCATAGAGTTCGCCCTCCGGAAAGTTGGCAATGGCCTGGCGGATGATGCCCACCGACTGGCGCATCTCCTCGAGGCGCACCATGTAGCGGTCCCAGACGTCGCCGGTGCTGCCGACGGGGATATCAAAATCGAAATCCTCATAGCCGGAGTAGGGGGCCGCCTGGCGCAGGTCGAAGGGGACGCCGCTGCCGCGCAGGCAGGGGCCGGTGATGCCGTAATCGGCCGCTGCGGCCGGGGTGATGATGCCGACCTCCCGGGTGCGTCCGAGATAGATCGAATTGTGGGAGAGCAGCCGGTCCACCTCATCGACGGTCTTGAGCAGGCCGTCGCAGACCGCCAGGGTGCGCGGCATAAAATCCGCGGGGATGCCGCGGTCGCGGGCGAAGCCGCCGACGCGGGCGTAGCTGACGGTGAGGCGGGTGCCGGTGAGCAGCTCGTAGAGGTTGTAGATATTCTCGCGCTCGCGGATCAGATAGAGCAATGCCGTGAAGGCCCCAAGATCCATGGCGTGAGTGCCGATGCAGACGGCGTGATCCATGATGCGGCCGAGTTCGGCGAGGATGACGCGGAGATACTGCGCCCGCTTGCTCACCTCAATGCCGAAGAGCTTTTCGACCGAGAGGATGTAGGCGAGGTTGTTGTTGAAGGGCGAGACGTAATTCATGCGGTCGGTGATAGTGACGACCTGGTTATAGGTGCGGTACTCGCCGAGCTTTTCAAAGCCGTGGTGGAGATAGCCGATCTCGGGAACGCAGTCAACGACGCGCTCGCCGTCAAGCTCGAGAACCAGTCGCAGGGTGCCATGAGTGGCGGGATGGGAGGGCCCGAAGTTGAGGAACAGCCGTTCCTCCTGGGGCTGGTAGACGAACTCCTGGAAATCGGTCTCGCGGTTCAGGATCCCGTTTTTGCTGTCCATGCTCTTTCCGGTGGTTGTCAATCCGCACCTCTTTACTTCGTCTTGGGATTTTCTATCTTTTCAAAGTTTTCGCGATAGCCGATGCCCTGAACCGGGAAATCCTTGCGCAGGGGGAATCCGCTAAAATCATCCGGACAGAGGATGCGGGTCATGTTGGGATGGCCGGAGAAGGTGATGCCGTACATGTCGTGGACCTCGCGCTCGGCCCAGTTGGCTGCAGCCCAGAGGGGGACAGCGCTGTCGAGGCGGGGATCCTGCTCGGGCACCGGAACGCGCACGCGCAGACGGTGGTTGCGGCCGAGGCTGTAGAGCTGATAGATCACTCCGTAGCGCTCCCGCCCGCCCATCTCCAGATAATCGACCCCGAAGAGATCCATAAGAATATCATACCCCAGGTCCGCGCTCTCCTTGAGCAACTTGAGCAGTTCAAAATGATCATCGCGGCTGACCGTGAGGGCGAGCTGTCCGCACTCCTCCTCAGCGGCGAGTATCCTCTCGCCGAAGCGGGCGAGAACAAGTTCCCTGATTTCCTGGTTGCTGGCCATAACGTCCTGTTCACGATTGGTTTGCAGTGCCATCAACGGTACTCGCGCGACCGTTCCTGTTGGATTTTCTGCTGGATCTTCATCACGGCGTCGATCACCGTCTCGGGTCGCGGCGGGCAGCCCGGCACGTAGGCATCGACGGGAATGAAATTGTCGATGCCCTGGATGGTCGAATAGGTGTCGAACACCCCGCCAGAAGAGGCACAGGCCCCCATCGAGATCACCCACTTGGGATCGGGCATCTGACGGTAGATCTGCTGGAGGATGTGCATCATCTTGATGTTGACGCGCCCGGAAACGATGAGCAGATCGGACTGGCGCGGCGAGAATCGCATCGCCTCGGCCCCGAAACGGCCCATGTCATATTTGGGACCGAGCACGCACATGAACTCGATCGCGCAGCAGGCGGTGCCAAAGGGCATGGGCCAGAGCGAGTTCTTGCGGCCCCAGTTGATCACGGCGTCGAGGGTGGTGGTGATGATGCCATCACCGAGCTTGCTCTCTATTCCCATTCCAGGGCTCCTTTTTTCCAGGCGTAGAAATAGCCGACCAGCAGCAGGCCGATAAAGAGGATCATCTCCCAGAAGATAAAGCTGCCCAGGGAGAGATACTGCCGGTATACCACCGCCCAGGGGTAGAAGAAAACCAGCTCGATGTCGAAAAGGACGAAGAGCATGGCGATGATGTAGAATCTGATGGAAAAGCGGATACGCGGGCCGCCGATCGGGATCTTGCCCGATTCATAGGTTGAAAGCTTGACGGGATTGGGACGGCTGGGTCCGAAGAGATTGGTGAGGATGAGGATGGCGACGCCAAGAATCGCGGAGACGGCGAAAAGGAGCAGGATCGGCATTAGATCATGGAGCATGCGATGCCTCTCGTTTATGGCTGATCATGATTGCAGGAAGGCTGCTCCGCGCGGGGAGCGCGGGCCGGCGCACAGCTGTGGTGAGCCGAGGCTGTTCCCGGTTTCGATGCAAATAAAATAAGCCGATGAATTTCAAAAAGCAAGCTAATTATTTGCTCTCCCTCCTCCCCCCCCTCTTCCTGCGCGTCGACTGCACGTGCCCGGCAGCCGGCAGCTGCCGGCGGAAAAAAAATGAAATTAATTCAAAAAATGCTTGCATTTTTATTGAAATTATTGTATAATAATGTATCAATAATGTACGCTTGTGCCCGCCTTCCAAAATCGGTAACGGAGTTTGTTAAACGACAGATCCAAAGAATCGTGTAGAATGGCATCAAGAGGCTATTCACGCGATTTTTTTATGCCCTGGCGAGACGAGTAGAGTTGTACACAGCTGTTCATTTTTTTAAGCAAGGAGTTTCCAGATGGAAACAGGAACTGTCAAGTGGTTTAACGCCTCCAAAGGCTACGGCTTTATCACCCGTGAGCAGGGCGGCGATGTCTTCGTCCATTTCAACGCCATTCAGGGCACCGGCTACCGGACGCTCGATGAGGGCGACAAGGTGGAGTTCGAAGTCACCCAGGGCGCAAAAGGCCTTCAGGCTGAAAAAGTCACCAAACTGTAAGCTTGACATAAAAGTCACAAAAAAAAATCCCGGTCCGTATGGACCGGGATTTTTTTTTGCCCGCAGGCGCTGTTCAATTCATGTTCTTGACCGGACAGACATCCCCGGGATTCTGAAAGTTGCACTCCCCCCAGGCCGGACACCAGGCCCCGCAGAGCAGCACCGAGGAGTCGATCTCGCGCGCCCGCGTCTCCTTGAGTTGATAAACGGGGGGCTCTGTATTCCTGATCTCGCACAGGGCGTGGATGATCTCGTCCATCCGCCGCATCACCGGCGTGGCCGGATCGAGGGCGAAGAGACGGTTGGCGCGGATGGCTGTGCGCACCGCCGGATCAAAGGGGATGGCTCCGCCGATCTCCGCACTCACCCCCACCTCATGCGCCAGATAGCTGTTGAGCAGGTTCATATCCTTGCGATAGCCCTCATCGGTGACCTGATTGAAGAGAACCCGCAGGCTGAAACTCCCCGCCACCCGCCGCATCATCTCCTCGGCCGGAATCCCGTGCCGGTGCAGATGGCTGACGGTCTGCTGGAGAAGGGTCGCCTTCTCATCAACACCCCACTCCCCCCTCGCCTGGCTGCGGCTGAGGCTGTCCACTGCCAGCTGCAGTTTTTGCTTGACCACCCCCTTGATGAATTTGGCCAGGTTCTCCATCGCCGTCGGTTCGGGAGTGGAGACCACCAGATTCAGATCGGCGGTGAGGAAATAGGAGAGCTCGCGCAGATCGGTGCGCGGTCCGAAATCGAGCAGGACATATTCGGCATCGATATGGCGCAGGGCGCGAATGAAGCGGATGCGCCGCAGGATGGTGGTTTGATCTGAATCATGGGCGGTTTCGGGCGCGGTGATCAGGCGCAGATTGGGCACCGAGGTGGCCAGCGCCGCACCTGCCAGCGGCTCCTGGCTGTCCACCAGCCGCCAGATATTGGGAGAGGCCTGGCGCATGGCGAAAAGCTGACGCTGATTGGCTCCGGTAAAATCGGCATCGACGATGACGACACGCTTGCCCGAGCGCGCCAGCGCGACCCCAAGCAGGGTGGTGAGGACCGATTTCCCCACTCCTCCCTTGCCGCCGGCGATAGCCCAGAGCTTGGCGCGGCGGAGATGACCATTGTTGCGGATGAAGGGCTTCATGCCCTCCAGATATCCGGCTGGACAGCGGTTGGACTCGCCGTCGACCAGCACGTCGTTGGGATAGAGAAGCCCCTGTACTCCCCAAAGGGCAAGGGCATATGAACTCAGGGGACCGATGGTCAGGTCCTCGTGTTCAATGGTCCAGAGTCTGGTTTGCTTTTGCATATTTGCCCGTCTGGTTTTGCACCATGATGATACAATGTACTGCTGCAGTGCATTCCCCCGGCGGATCGGCGGCACGCGCCCCGGCGCCGGGGTTTCAGCTGCGTTCAGGTAAAGCAAACTCTTGTAATTCCATAACCATTATTTCATGCGGGGGCTGAAATGGGTAGTGGAAACCAGTTTCGCTTTTGTACCTGGATATGCAAAGTCCATACCAAAGATGCAGGGCAGAGGAGGAAGGGCAATCCCCGCTCCTTCGCTCCCGGTGAGGGGCGCAGAGAGAAAGCGGAGAGCAGATGATGCAGATAGAATACCAGGCGGCGGGGCCGCCGCCGGTGTGTATGACCGGCGGCGGAATCCGCTGAGGCTGAACGAGCTATCTTTTAGCGCCGAGGGCGGTGCCCACGGCTTCGGCGACATCAAGCAGGGGATGGTCGAGCGGCACCGTGCGCGTCCTGCCCCCCACCTCGGTGATAGGCACCGAGACGATGTCGGTGCCGCGCAGGGCCACCATGCGATTGAACTGGCCGGTGGCGACGAGCGCGGCCGCACCCACGCCAAAACGGGTGGCGAGGATGCGGTCGTTGGGCGTCGGCGGACCGCCGCGCTGCAAATGGCCAAGCACGGTGGCGCGGGTCTCCAGACCGGTGAGATCCTCAATGTCATTACCCAGTTTTATCGAGACCCCGCCGAGGCGGATCGATTCATGACTGTCCTTGACCAGACGGCTGACCACCACCTCCCCCCCGCGGGGCTTGGCGCCTTCGGAGACCGCGATGATGCTGAAACGCTTGCCGTAGCGGCTGCGCTCGGCCACCTTTTCGCAGATGTAATTGAGGTCGTACTCCATCTCCGGCAGGATGATCACATCCGCCCCGCCGGCGATGCCCGCCGAGATTGTCAGCCAGCCGGCCGTGCGGCCCATGATCTCCACCAGCATGACGCGATGATGCGACTGGGCTGTGGTATGAATGCGGTCGATGGCGTCGGTCGCGATCGAGGCGGCGGTGTCGAAGCCGAAGGTGACATCGGTCCCGAAGAGATCGTTGTCGATGGTCTTGGGCACGCCGACGACCGGCACACCCCGTTCGACCAGCTTGCGCGATATGCTCATCGAACCGTCGCCCCCGATGCAGACCAGGGCATCCAGCCGCCATTTCTCGACGTGGGCGATGGTCCCGGCCGAGACGTCCTTTTTGACCGGCTTGCCATCGACCAGAATCGCCTGGGCAAAGGGATCCGCCTTGTTTGAGGTGCCAAGGATGGTGCCCCCACGCTGGAGAATGCCGGAGACATCGTCGTAGCTCAGGACGCGCATGCGGTCCTCGATCAGCCCCTCAAAGCCGTCTTCGATGCCGATGACCTCAACCTTGTGGTTGAGCATGAGGGATTTGGCGACCGCGCGAATGACCGCGTTGAGCCCTGGACAATCACCGCCGGCGGTGAGGATGCCCACCCGGCGCACTTTCTTGCCAGTCATATCAAGTACTCCCGTCTGAAGGTAAACAACTGCTGCAGTATACGCTAAAAAAAAGCACCAATTTCAATTCAATTCTCCGCCGTCAGATCGCTGCGGATGGCGACAATCTCTCCGCCCCGGCGGTAAACACGAGGCAGCCGGCGCCCCCAGCGCGCCATCACCTCGTAGGAGACCGATTCAATCCTGGCCGCGATATCGTGCGGCGAAATCTCCTCCCCCCCGTCGCTCCCCATCAGGGTGACCTCGCTGCCCTCCACCGCCTCCGGAATATCAGTGACTTGAATGAAACAGGCGTCCATGCAGAGCCCGCCGACGATGGGTGCTCTCCGCCCCGCCACCAGCACCTCGCCGATGTTGCGCAGTTTGCGGTCATAGCCGTCGGCATAGCCGACCGGCAGCACCGCGATCCGCTCCGGCTGCTCCGCCATGTAGCGCCGGCCATAGCCGACGCTGTCACCCCGGCTGATGGTGCGCACGGCGGCGATGCGGGTGCGGACCTGCAGGGCGGGGCGCAGGTCAAAGGGCCGCCGCACCTCCCGTGAGGGATAATAGCCATAGAGCATCAGTCCGACCCGGACCATATCCATATGGGCCTCGGGCAGATCCAGAACCCCCCCGCTGTTGCACATGTGCCAGAGCGGGATACGCCGCCCTGCGCCCTCGACCTCGCGCCGCAGTGCGGAAAAACGCCCGATCTGCAGCTGGGCGAAGCTCTTGTCCAGGCCGTCGGACATGGGAAAATGGGTCATGACGCCGATGCATTCGAGCGCGGGCCATTCCGGCAGGCGGGCAATGAGAGCCGCGGCCGCCTCGGCCGGCAGGCCGTAGCGGCTCATGCCGGTATCTACCTTGAGGTGGATCCTGGCCAGCACACCCGCCGCCCGGGCCGCCGCATCGAGGGCCCCAAGCAGCTCCGGCTGAAAAACCATCTGCTCGATATAATAGCGTACAGCCAGAGGGGCCTGGTCGGGAAAGATCGCCCCCATGTTAAGAATCGGGGCGCGAATGCCCGCCTGACGCAGCTCGACCGCTTCATCGAGGGTCACCACCGCCAACCGTTCGATCCCCAGGGATTCGAGGTGGCGCGCCACCATCACCGCACCCGCGCCGTAGGCGTCGGCCTTGACGACCGCGCAGAGCTTTACCTCCCCCAGGACGTCCCTGATCCGGGCGTAGTTGGCGCCGATGGCATCCAGATCCACCTCGACCCGCGAAGGCCGGAGAAAAACCTCCCCGGGCGGCATGGCGCCCCCTTCCTTCACCCGGATCACTTTTTGGCCTCCTCCCTTCTCATGAAGAGATAGAGGGTATACTCCCCCAGATTCCACAAGGGGGTGCGGTTGAGCAGGGCGTCGATGCGCCAGAGCAGGCGGCCCAGCCACCCCTCTACGGGCAGGAAACGGTGGCGGTACCAGGCCGGGTAGACTATGGAATACCCCCTGGCCTTGATGCACCGGAATTCGGGGGCGAAGGCGCGGCGCACCTCGCGGGCGGAGCGGGCGGAACTGGCCAGTGGGCGGGACGGGGAATAGCCCGCCCAGCTTCCGGTGATGCGCGCCAGGGCCCGGCGCGGCCGCAGGCGCAGCAGGTTCCAGATGAGGTCGAAGAGAAACCAGCGGTTGACAAAGGTCAGCACCATCGCCCCCTGCGGCGTCAGGGCGCGCCCGAGGGCCTGTGCCGTCTCGCGCAGGTCGGGTACCGTATTGAGGGCCCCGAAATAACAGTAGATCAGATCGAAGCGCTCCTGCGGGAAGAGGGTGGCGAGATCTTCCGGAGCGCCCACCTCGACGCGGACATCCACCCCGGACAGAGCAGCGAGCTTTTCCCGCGCCTCGCCGACCATGAGGGGGGCGATATCGATGGCGCGCCAACGCAGTTCCGGATGGGCGGCCGCAAACCAGGCGATGTCGATGCCCGGTCCACAGCCGATCTCGAGTCCCGATGTGAAGGGCTGCTCCAGGGTGATGGTGCGGAAATCACCGCGAATGCGCTGGAGGATGGGGTTGTTCTCATAATGGCGCTCGAAGAGGCGAGCCTCGTCGTCGAAATAGCGCGCCACCTCCTGATAATAGGCGGTCCTCTGTGCGGAGGAGGGTACCATCAGGAGGCCTCCTCCAGGCGCCGTGAGTACTCCTGCAGCACCTCACGGTCGGTCGGATAACCATGGGCCTTGCTATAGGAGTGATGAATACCCTTGAGCAGTGCAGACCGGGTCTGTGGCTGGCGGCGATATTTCCAGCCCCAGGCCAGCCGCCAGATGCGCGGGAGGAGAAACTCCAGGGCATCGGCGAGGGGATTGCGAAAGAAGAACTCTGCCCACTTTTGTCTGCGGCTGTGGCCGTGGTAGATGCAATACTCCTCCTTGGGCGCCCGGCGATAGCGAGGGAAATAGCCCGCCACCCATTCGTTGTGGCGGAGAAAGCGGCGGAAGACCCGCAGTCCGTAGAGGGGGGCGAGGCCGATCACCTCGGCGGCGGTGAAGAGATTCCTCTCTTCGAGGTCGAGGTGGCTTTCTGAGAGGAGATAATTGAAGCAGAGCAGCTTGTCCGGGTTGTTGCGGCCGATGCGCCGGAAGATAGCGAGAAAGAGCTTGCAGATCCACACCCTGCGCCGGGCGGTGATGATGAAAAAATCGATGTCGCTGTCATGGCCGGCCACCCCCTTGGAGAGGTCGCCGGAGAGATAGATGCCGCGCACGAAGGGGAGATGGCGCATCCTTCCCGCCGCCTCATAGGCCATACTCCAGAGGCGGCGCGCATGGTTCTCTCCCTCCTGCCTTTTATGGATCAGCGCCTCGTGTCCGGGCAGATGGTGCCAGCCCGCCGTGGCGCAGATCTTGCCATCGGCCAGGAGTTCGTCGAGTACGCGTTCGAACTCAAACCGCTCCGGTTTGACGTACATCAGATAAAAATAGAGCTGGTCCCTGCTCAGGGGATAATCGAAGATGTCGAAGTAGAGGAGCGTCGACAGGATGGCCGATTCTATGGTATGCACAACTTCCTTTCAAGATCCGAATCTGAGTGGAGCTTCGGCCGGCGACAGGCGCAATTCCGCAATCGCCGCCCGTTTTACCCCCCCGAATATATAATAAAATTGGAAAAAAGTAAATAAATTCCCATATTATTTCCGGTTTTACCCACTTTTTTTTCAACGGGCTGCCGGGCACAAAGGAAGGATGGCGGGCTGCGCATCAGCCGCTGCAGCCCGTTTGAAACTTTTTACCCCAGTGTTCGTCTTTATACTGTCTTTAAGTGAAATCCAACGGCGCCGTTGCAGGTCACTTGTAAAAATCAAGGAGGTCCTTCATGCAGATGCGTATGGGTGTGCTCGTCCTGATCTTGCTGCTCACCAGCAGCGCCCTTTTCGCCCAAACGGGAATGCAGGCCGGCATGGGCATCGCCATCGGTGTGCCGATGAACGAATTCGCCGACCAGGTCAACACCGGCGGGGGATTCGGCGGCGAGTTTCTCTATGCCCCGGGCAACGGCTATTTCGGCGTGGGCCTCGGTCTCGATTATCTCATCTATGGCTCCGAGACCAGGGAGGAGCCCTTCAGCACCACCATCCCGGACGTAACCGTGGACGTGACGACGACCAACTCCATCCTCCTCGGCTATCTCCTCCTGCGCGTGCAGGCCAAGGAGGGGCCCATCCAGCCCTATGCCGACGGTCTTTTCGGATTCGATTACCTCTTCACCGAAACCCAGATCAACGATGACGACTGGGACGACTGGGATGACCATGACGGATCCGATCAGATCGCCAGCTCGACCAACTTTGACGATACCGCCATGAGCTATGGTTTCGGCGGCGGCTGCAAGTTCCGGGTCTGGGAAAGCTCCACAGAAGCCACGGAGGTTTTCGTCGATGTGCAGGGGCGCTACCTGCGCGGCGGCGAAGCGGAATACCTTAAAAAGGGCTCCATCCGCCGCGAGAATAGCAAGCTGCTCTTCGATGTCAGCAAATCCAAAACCGACCTGCTCCTTTTCAAGGTCGGGGCCAGCGTCGAGTTCTAATCACCCTGATGACGAACAAGCCCGTGGAACCATCCGTTCCACGGGCTTTTTTTATGCCCGCCCCGAGAAGCGCCGCCTCCATTCCTCAGGCGATCTTGCGCACCCTGATGGTCTCGGCGATATGCCCCATCAAGTCGAGCACCTGAGTGGAGACCTGCTGGTCGACATCGATGATCAGATAGCCGATTCTCTCCCGAGTCTGGAGAAGCTGTCCGGCGATGTTGATGCTGCGCCGCGCGAAAAGATTGTTGATCTTGGCCAGCACACCCGGCACATTGTGGTGGACGTGCAGGATGCGGTGGGTGTTGGGCACGCGCGCCAGTTCGACCTCGGGGAAATTGACCGCTCCCGTAGTGGCTCCGGTATGGATGAAACGCAGCATCTTTTCACCGACATAGGCGGCGATGTCGATCTGAGCCTCCTGGGTGCTGCCGCCGATGTGCGGAGTGAGGATGGTGTTCCGGGCCCCTTGCAAGGGGCTGAGGAAAGGCTCCTGGGAGTGGTTGGGCTCTTCGGGAAAGACATCCACGGCCGCCCCGCCGAGGGCTCCCGCATCCAGCGCCGCACGGAGCGCAGCCAGTTCGACCACCCTGCCGCGGCTCAGATTGATAAGGAAAGCCCCCTGCTTCATATGCGCAATCTGGGCTGCCCCGATCAGATTGCGGGTTATGGGGGTGTCCGGCACATGCAGGGTGACGACATCCGAACGGCCGAGCAGCTCCTCCAGGCTCGCGGCCCTCTGGGCGTTGCCAAGGGGGAGCTTGTCGACGATGTCATGGAAGCAGACCGTCATGCCCAGACTTTCGAGCAGCACAGAGACCTGGGAGCCGATATGGCCGTAGCCGATGATGCCCACAGTCTTGCCGCGGATCTCGGTGCAGCCGGCGGCGCTCTTGAGCCACTGGCTCGCATGGGCGGCCTGACTCTTCTCCGGGATGCGCCGCATCAGCATGATGATCTCCCCCACCACCAGCTCCGCGACGCTGCGGGTATTGCTGTAGGGTGCATTGAAGACCGGAATGCCGGCGGCAGCCGCCGCTTCGAGATCGACCTGATTGGTGCCGATACAAAAGGCCCCGATCACCATGAGATTTTCCATGCAGGCGATCGCCCTGGCGGTCACCCTGGTCTGCGAGCGGATGCCCAGTACGTGGACATCGGCCGCATCCGAACAGAGCTCGTCAATGCTCAGGGCGCTCTTGAGCAGGCGCGGCTCCAGCCCCGCCCGCTTCATCTGCTGCACCGCTGCATCATGGATGTTTTCCAGCAGCAGCACATTCGGCTTGACCTCCTCCTCCACCGCCCCGTTCTGCTGGTAATAAACCTGCATCCTTTCGTTGGAGAACTCCTCCTCTGAGAAAAAAAGCGGCAGGAGCTGATCGAAGCGTTCAATGACGAAATCGGCCTGACGGCGGATCTCTTCATGGATCCGGGTGTTGAGGTAATAGACGAAGAGCTGGGCGACGTTGTTCTTGCGGATCGCCAGGTCGGAAGCGCTGCGGCCGACCACAGTAGTACCTCCGGGCAGGCGGCCGTCATTTTTAAGCTGCTCGACCAGAAAGCCCTTGCCGGCGCTGAGGAAGAGGGGATTGCGCTCGTTGAAACCGACGACCTCCCCACGGAAATCGTAGATGAGCTGGTTGGTGAAGACGTGGTCGTCATCCACATGCAGGGCCCGCGTCACCGGGCGTACCAGCTCGTCGAAACCGGTGCTGAGGATAAAGATGCGCTTGCCGGCCTCCTGGAGGGCCTGGATGCTCTCGATGACCCGGGGATTGACCTCTTCCATGATTCCCGCCGCCACCGCCTCGACATCCCCCCGGTTGACGCCGGTCAGGCCGAAGCACTGATGCAAGGCCTCAGCCACGGAGGTTTCGCCGATATCTGCGAGGCAGGAGATCTTGCCCAGCTCTTCGAGCCGCCCGCTGCGCTCTTTTGGATCGAGCCGCTGCAGGGCCCGCTGGAGGATCAGTTCCACTCCCTCGGTTTTGATCAGGGTGGAGTCAAAATTGAAAATAATGTTGTTGATCATGCTCTTGTCGCGATGATTGTGCAGGGAAAAATTTTGCTCGATATGAATATACAAGTTAGTCTTTCGGGACTTCCCAAACAAGTGGAAAAATGGCCTCGCGATCAGCCCGGGAAAAGCTCCGCCAGGGTGGAGAATTGCAGCCCTGCCAGTGCAGGCAGGATCAGGTCGGCTTCTGCCAGCTCACGGGCCGGATAGGAGGTGCTCACTGCCAGGGCCTTCATGCCGGCGCGGCGTGCGCTGGCAATCCCCTGCCTCGAATCCTCGATCACCAGGGCCTCCCCCGGCGCGATGGCCGGAACCGCCCCCGTCACCCGGTTGAGCTCCGCCAGGGCGAGGAGGTAGCTCTCGGGATCGGGCTTGCCCCGGCTCACATCCTCCGCCGAGACGACCACGCGGAAGCAGGAGAGTAATCCGCCGGACTCGAGCAGGGCGCGCACCTCATGGCGCAGGGAGCCGGTGGCGATCGCAAGGGGCGTGGTTCGGGCCAATTCCCGGATCAATTCCGCAACCCCCGGGAAAAAGCGGGCCTTGCCCGCCTGAATCATCTCCATATAAATCGCCCCCTTGCGCGCCACAACCGCCCGCAGTTCCTCTTCCGCGAGCTCCTTGCCCCGGTCGGCGAAGAAGAGAGCGAATCCGCGCAGATCATCATAAGCGAGGTAGTGCTGAGCGTAGAGTTCCGGGGTGAGTTCAGCGCCCTCGTTGCCGAGGGCGGCCTTGATCGCCTCGAGATGGATGGGCTCGGAATCGACCACCACGCCGTCGAAATCGAAAATGATCGCCCTCAGCATGCCTCCTCCTCCAGCTTCCAGGAGAAGCAGCTGCGTTTGCCGGTATGGCAGGTCGGGCCGCAGGGTTCGGCCATGACCAGAATGGCATCGCGGTCGCAGTCGGCGTAAAGGGCGCGCACGAGAAGAAAATTCCCCGAACTCTCCCCCTTGGTCCAGAGGGTCTGGCGCGAACGGCTCCAGAAGGTGACCTTGCCGCTCTCGAGGGTGATGCGGAGGCTTTCGGCATTCATATAGCCGAGCATGAGCACATCATGCGCGGCGGCGTCCTGAATGATGGCCGGGACCAGCCCCTTCTCATCGAATCTGACGCAGGCGGTGAATTCGGCGGGAGCGAGGTTTTCCGTTTCTGACATGGGGCTCTCCTTGCGGGTTATTATTCAGAGCCGGACCGGAATCTGCCGTCCGGCCAGGTAACGCTTGACTTCAGGAATCGAATTGCGGCGGTAGTGGAAGATTGAGGCCGCCAGGGCGGCATCCGCCCCGGCGAGGGCGAAGACGTCATGGATATGCTCCGGAGTACCACAGCCGCCCGAGGCGATGACGGGGATGGTGAGGGCCCGGCTGACCGCCCCGGTGAGTTCGAGATCATAGCCCTCGCCGGTGCCGTCGCAGTCCATCGAGGTGAGCAGGATCTCCCCGGCCCCGAGGGATTCGACCCGGTGGGCCCAGGCGAGGGTCTCCAGCTCCAGGGGGATGCGCCCGCCATGGGAATAGACCCGCCAGCCCAGCGCCGGATCGCGGCGGGCATCGATGGCCACCACCACCGCCTGGCTGCCGAAACGCTCGGCCAGTTCGCTGACCAGCCCGGGGCGGGCAATCGCCGCTGTGTTGACGGCCACCTTGTCGGCCCCCCGCTGCAGCAGCATCTGGGCGTCGGCGAGGCTGCGCACCCCTCCGCCGACGGAAAGGGGCATGAAGATCTGCTCCGCCGTCCGCGCCACCACATCGAGGAGGATATTCCGCTTTTCGGACGAAGCCGTGATATCGAGAAAAACCAGCTCGTCGGCCCCCTGCTCGTCGTAATAGCGCGCCTGGGCGACGGGATCTCCGGCATCCCGCAGCTGCAGGAACTGGATGCCCTTTACGACCCGCCCCTCCTTGACATCGAGGCAGGGAATGATGCGTTTGGCCAGCATGTTCTACTCCCCTTGATAGACCCGGATCAGGTCAGCCAGGATCAGCTCTTTTTCGTAGAGGGCGGTGCCGAGGATGGCCCCCTCGATGTTGGCCAGTGCAAGCCCGGCGAGGGCCGCCAGGTGTTCCGGCCGGGAGATGCCGCCGGAGGCGATGATGCCCATGCCCGTCGAGCGGGCGATGGCCTCCAGCCGGGCGAGATTGGGGCCGCTCCCCTCGCCGTCCCGGGCGATATCGGTATAAATGATGCGCCGGACTCCGGCCGCCTCCATGGCGGCAACGAAATCCGCCAGCTGCCAGGCCGACTCCTCCTCCCACCCCCTGATAGCGACCCGCTCCCCCCGGGCGTCGACGCCGGCGACAATTCGGCCGGCCCCGAAACGGTGCACCGCCTCGCCGGCCAACTCGGGCCGCAGCACCGCGGCAGTGCCCAGAATCACCCGCGCCACCCCCAGCTCCAGCCAGGCCTCGATATCCTCCAGGGTGCGGATGCCCCCACCCAATTCGACGGCGCAGCCGGTGCGCCTGAGGATGGCAGTGATGGCGCGGCCGTTGGCGCCGGTACGGCCGAAGGCCCCGTCGAGATCGACGACATGAATCCAGGTGGCCCCCTCCTCTTCCCACTGCGCTGCCACCGCGGCGGGATCATCGGCATAGATCTTCCGGGTCGCCTGCACCCCCTGCTTGAGGCGCACACAGCGCCCCTCCATCAGGTCGATGGCGGGTATGATAAGCATTTTCTTCCCTTCACAAGGTGATAAAGTTGCGCAAAAGCTGCAGTCCGTGCTGCTGGGATTTTTCCGGATGAAACTGCACGGCATGGATCATCCCCGACCCGATCGCCGCCGGCACGGGGCCACCGTAGCCGGTGATCCCGGCGATCACCTCCGGTTTCGCCGGCTCCGCATAATAGGAATGGGCGAAATAGAAATAGCTGCCCGGAGGGATCCCCTTCCACAGGGGTGAGGGCTGTCTCTGTTCGAGAGCGTTCCAGCCGAGATGGGGCACCTTGAGCCCCGGCCCGAAGCGGCGCACCCGCCCGGGCAGCAGCCCCAGGCCGGCCGCCCCCGGGCTCTCCTCGCTGGTTTCAAAAAGCAGCTGCATCCCCAGGCAGATCCCCAGAAAGGGGCGGCCGCTCGCGACAAAGTCGCAGATCGCCTCGCGCAAGCCGAGCCCGTCGATGGCTTCGAGGGCTTTGCCGAAAGCCCCGACGCCCGGCAGGATGAGCTTGTCCGCCATTATAATCTCTGCAGATGAAGAGCTCACCCGCGCCTCGGTCCCCAGGTGCTCGAGGGCCTTGTGGACGCTGCGAAGGTTGCCCGCCCCATAGTCGATGATGGCGATCACCCGAGCCTCCCCTTGGTCGAAGGCACCCCGGGCTGGCGAGGATCGAGGGAGGCTGCCATGCGCAGGGCGCGCGCCACCGCCTTGACAACCGACTCCATGATGTGATGCTGATTCCGCCCCGCGAGCAGGGCCGCGTGCAGGGTGATGCCGGCGTTGACAGCCAGAGCGCGCAGGAACTCGGGCAGGAGTTCGCCGTCAAAGTCACCGACCTGACGGAGGGGAGGAGGGCATTTCCAGGCGAAATAACCGCGGCCGCTGATGTCCACCACAGCACGAGCCAGCGCCTCGTCGAGGGGGCAGTAAGCGTGCCCGAAACGGACAAGCCCCTCCCCTTCACCCAGGGCCGCCGCAATCGCCCGGCCGAGCAGGATGCCGGTGTCCTCGACGGTGTGATGGCCGTCGACGTGCAGATCCCCTGCAGCCTTGATCTCGAGGTCGATGAGGCTGTGTTTGGCCAGGGCGGTGAGAAGATGGTCGAAAAAACCGATCCCGGTTTCGATTACGGAACGGCCGGAACCGTCGATATCGAGCGCCACAGAGATGGCAGTCTCCGCCGTCTGCCGTGACATTGCAGCCTTGCGCTGGTTCATGACAGCTCCTCCTTCAATGTTTCGAGAAACCAGAGATTCTCCTCGCGGCTTCCCACGTTGACGCGCAGATGATTCTCGAGGAGGGGGTATCCCGAGACGTCGCGGACGAGAATGCCCCGCTCCTTGAGGCGGCGAAAGAGGCTGCCACACTCCGCGCAGCGGAAAAGAATGAAATTGGCCGCCGAGGGGTAGGCGGCGATCCCGGCGATTTCCTGCAGCTCGCCCAGGAGCCAGTCGCGCTCGCGCACAATCCAGGCCACCCGCTCCTCGAGGAGCTCCGGGCGGGCGAGCAGGCGCACGGCGATGTGTTCGGTGATGAGGTTGACCGTATAGGGCAGATGGGCCTTGCGCAGCTCGGCGATGTTGGCGGGCCGGGAGATCAGATAGCCGAGCCGCAGTCCGGCCATGCAAAAGGCCTTGGAAAAGGTGCGCGAGAGGATCAACCCGGGGTAGCTCTCGAGCAGGGAGAGGCCGCTCCAGCCGTTGAATTCCGCATAGGCCTCATCGAGAAAGACCAGTCCGGGCGCGGCCTGACAGATCGCCTCGATCTCCGGGCGGCTCAGGGCCCGTCCGGTCGGATTGTCCGGCGAACAGAGCAGGATCAGCTTCGGGACCCTGGTGCGGATCGCCGCTAGGGCCTGCTCGAGGGGAAAGGGGCGTCCGGGCGGGCAGAGGATGGCGGTTTTATCCGCCCCGTTGATGGTGGCAAAGAGATCAAAGAGGCCGAAGGTCGGAGGGAAAAAAAGCAGCCCGTCGCCCGGCTCGATGACGGCGGTGAGCAGGGTTTGCAGCAGCTGATTGGAGCCGTTGCCGGGCAGGATCTGCTCCGGCTGCAGCCGATGGCGGGCAGCCAGGGCATTTTTCAATGCGCCCGATTCGCTGGCAGGATAACGGTTCCAGGAGAGGGCGGCCGCCTCCGCGAGCACCTCCCGCTTGAATTCTTCCGGCAGATCGAAGGGGCTCTCATTCTGGTTGAGCTTGGCGCGCACACGCTCCTGGGGAGGCGGCTCATAGCCGGCCAGGGACATAACCGACTTTTTGAAGTATCTAGCCATTTTTCTGCACCCTTTTGGTTACGGCCTGGGCATGGGCATCGAGCCCCTCCGCCAGGGCGAAGCGGGCGATCTTGTCCGCATGCCTGACCAGGGCCTCTCGGCTCCAGGCGATGACGCTGCTGAACTTGAAAAAATCCTCGGTGCGCAGGGGCGAGAAATAACGCCCGGTGCCGTTGGTCGGAAGGATGTGGTTCGGCCCGGCCCAATAATCGCCCACCGTCTCCGGAGAGTAAGGTCCCAGAAAAATCGCGCCGGCGGTGCGGATCCTGCCGAGGACGCTCCATGGATCACGGAGGTGAAGGCCGAGATGCTCGGGGGCGAGGCGGTTGGCCAGCGCGATCGACTCCTCGAGGCTGCTGCTGAGCAGAATGGCCCCATAGTCCGCCAGGGAACGGCTGAGGATCTCCTGGCGCCGGAGCGCACTGTACTGCGCGCTCACCTCCTCTTGTACCGCCTGCGCCAGGGTTTCCGAATCGGTGACCAGCAGGCTGGAGGCGAGGGGGTCATGCTCCGCCTGGGCGAGCAGATCGGCAGCGACAAAGCCGGGCTCGGCGCTCTCGTCGGCTACGATCAGGACCTCGCTCGGGCCCGCCACCATGTCGATGCCGCATTGGCCGAAGAGCAGCTTTTTCGCCGTCGCCACATAGATGTTGCCGGGGCCGGCGATCTTGTCCACGCGCGGAATGCTCTCCGTGCCGAAGGCGAGGGCGGCGATGGCCTGGCTGCCCCCGACGCGAAAGAGGCGGGTGATGCCCAGAGCAAAGGCGGTGGCGAGGATGACCGGATTGACCTGCAGGTCGGCCCCGCAGGGGGTGACGACGACGATCTCGCTCACCCCGGCTGCAATGGCCGGGGCCGCCGCCATGATCAGGGAGCTGGGATAGGCGGCGCGCCCGCCCGGCACGTAGAGGCCGACCCGCTCGAGAGGGATCGCCCGCTGGCCGAGCACTACGCCATCCCCCTCCCAGTCGAGCCAGGAGCGGGGGACGGATTTGCGATGAAAGGCCATGATATTGCCGATCGCCTCGCGAATCACCTCCAGCAGAGCGCCGTCGCACTCCGTATGGGCGCGTTCCATCTCCCCGGCCGGAACGGCGAGGGTGGCGGGGGTCAGAACGGCGCCGTCGAAGCGGCGGGTATATTCGAGCACAGCCTCATCCCCCCGCTCCCGCACATCCGCGATGATCCCGGCGACGCGCGCCTCCACATCTCCGGCCGTCTGCGTCCGCCGCGATTCGTAGCGGGCGATGAACTCCTCCACCGCTCCGTTTCTGTAGATGCTGATCATGAAATGCTCCATTCTTTCAGGTGCACCGCCTGCGCGGGACCTTGTCAATAGATGACCTTGTTGAGGGGATACTCGATAATGTCCTGCGCGCCGGCTTTTTTCAGCCTGGGGATGAGCTTGCGCACCGACTGCTCCTCGATGATGGTATCAACCGCCACCCATTCCGAGCCGTGGAGGGGGGAGATGGTCGGATTCTTCATGGCGGGCAGCTCTTTCATCAGCTCCTCCAGCCGCGCGGCGGGGGCGTTCATCTTGAGGCCGACCTTGCCCTCGGCGCGGATCGCCCCCTGGAGCATCATGTTGAAATTCTCGATCTTTTCCCGTTTGGCAGGGTCAGCCCAGCTCTTGCGGTTGGCGATGAGCATGGTGCGGGATTCGAGCAGGGTCTCGATGATGCGCAGATTGTTGGCGCGCAAGGAGCTGCCGGTCTCGGTCACCTCAACGATGGCATCGACCAGGGCCGGGGCCTTGACCTCGGTCGCCCCCCAGCTGAACTCGACCTCGGCCTGGACCTGGTGGCGCTCCAGATAATCCCTGGTCATGTTGACCAGCTCCGTGGCGATGCGCTTGCCCTGTAGGTCCCGGACGCTCTGGACCGGGGAATCCGCCGGCACCGCCAGCACCCAGCGCACCGGCCGCATCGTCAGCTTGGCGTAGGTCAGCTCGGCCACCTCGACCACATCGGCCCGGCACTCCATGATCCAGTCCTTGCCGGTCAGGCCGACATCGAAAACCCCCTCCTGCACGTAGCGGGCGATCTCCTGGGCGCGAATGAGGATGGCCTCGATCTCCTCATCATCGATGGAGGGGAAATAGGAGCGTTCGCTGACCGAAAAATGGTAGCCGGCCTTGGCGAGGAGGCGGAAAGTGGCCTCCTGCAGGCTGCCCTTGGGCAGGCCGATCCGCAGCACCCGTTCATCCAACCCATTCCAGTCCACCATAATATCTCCTTTCGCACAGGGGTAAAAAAAAAGCCCGCTGAACAGGTCAGCGGGCAAAGTGAAAACACCATTCCAAACCGGTTCGCTATGAGAGGGGGGCCTCCGCATGATGGTGGGAATGGTGGTGATGTTTTTGAATGGTATTGTTCATAATCTAATGTAGCGAAATCGCCGTTTAAATGCAACAGGAAAAACGGTCAGCCCAGAACCCGGAGCGCGGCCTCCGTATCTTCCAGATCAGTGAAGAGATGATCGGGATTACAGGCGGCGAGGTGGCTCCTTGAGTGAGCGGCGGCGGCCACAGCCACGGCGACCGCCCCGTGCGGCCGGGCGCACTGGATGTCGTAGGGGGTGTCCCCGATGACATAGACCTCCTCCGGCCGGGGCGAAAGGCCGCTCAGATCGCGGAAACGCGCCACGGCGAAGGGGAGGAGCTGGTCGCGCACCCCGGAATCATCGGCAAAGGCGCCAAAAGGGAAATAGCGGTCCAGTCCGAAATCGGCCAGTTTGAGATAGCCGCTTGTGCGCCAGTTGCCGGTGAGCAGGCCGAGATGGACATCCGGGCGCCCGCTCAAGGCCTCGAGCAGAGCCGGAATGCCGGGCATGAGCCGCTTGCCTGCTCCCGGCAGGGGCATCTCCTCTGCCAGCAGCTCGAAATAGCGCTGTTTGTACTCCTCCTCGATCTCCGGAGAATGGGGCAGGGCGAAGATGGCCAGGGCATCCTGGAGGATCGAGCTGTCGGTGCGTCCGGAGAGGCTGACCCCGGCCAGGGCGTCAGGGATGGCGTAGAGATCGGTGAAGGCGCGGGTCATGGCGCGCAATCCGGCTCCGCCGGAGTGGACGAGGGTGCCATCGATATCGAAGAGCAGCAGCTTCACTAGAACTCCCCGCTCACACCCAGCCCCGGTCCGTCGGGAAGGATCAGCCAGCCGTCCCTGACCGTCACCCCGGTGAAGGGGTCCCTGGCGAGGAGGAGGTTGCCATCGAGATCGGGATAATCGGTCAGGGGCGAAAGGTGGGCGGCCGCAGTGATCGAGAGCGAGCTCGAAACCATGCAGCCGAGCATGATCTTGAGCCCGAGGGAGCGGGCCATCCAGATCATGCGCAGGGATTCCTGGAGACCGCCGGCCTTGTCCACCTTGATATTGATGCCATCAAAGGCCTCGGCCAGCCTGGGGATATCGGCGCTGGTCTTGACCGATTCGTCGGCGAGGATGGGGATGGAGGCGCGTTCCTTGACCCAGGCGGTCTCCTCGAGCATATGGCTCGGCATGGGCTGCTCGACGATGTCGACGCCGTTGGCCGCCAGCCACTCCACCTTGCGCAGGGCGAGTTCTTTCTCTTTCCACCCCTCGTTGGCATCGACGCGCAGGGTCTTTTTGGTGACGCTGCGCACCGCCGCGAGGATCTCCTCATCGTTGTCCTTGCCCATCTTGATCTTGAGGAGGGGATAGGGAGCGGCCTCCTCCACCTTTTGCTTGACCATCTCCATGGTATCGATGCCGATCGAAAATGTGGTCTGAGGAGCCTTTTGGGGGTCGAGGCCCCAGAACTGATAGAGCGGGATGCCGAGGGATTTGCTGATCCAGTCCATGAGAGCGATATCGATGGCCGCCTTGGCCGCTGTCTGTCCCTCGCAGACCGCCTGGACAGCGGCGTTGACGTCGACGAACTTCCAGGGATCGCAGTTCTCGAGGATCGGCCTTGCCTTTTCGAGGGCGGCGATGATTGACTCGAGGGATTCGCCGTAGCGGACGTTGTGGGCAGCCTCGCCAAGACCGTAAATTCCGTTTTTTTCAAGCTTTACGAAGGCATATTCCTTGTAGGTGCTGGTGTTGCGGGCGATGGTCCAGGCGTGGCGGAGATCAAGGCGCTTGCTCTTGATCTCCATCCTGAAGCCGCCGCTGCTCGACCTGCTGCTCTTCTGGCACCCGGCCAGCAGGGGTGAAGCCGCCGATGCGGCCCCGGCCGCGATGATCCCCTTGCCGGTTTTATGGATGAACTCTTTGCGTGACATGGACATTCTCTTCCTCCTCCGAGTGGTTATTCGCTTCTAAAAATACGCCTTTCGCCGCAAAAAGGCAAACGAAATGCGCATGCCTGCCGGAGCCGACCGGCCGCAAAGAACGCCGGCGGGCGGCTCACCTCCAGATAAGATGTTACTTTTTCGCAAAAAATGCGTAAAATCGGGTGTACACCGAGCCGGGAGAGTGCCATGTCAGGACAAGGGTCAACTGTGGATCCGCAGCTGCGCAGGGTGCTGCGTGACGATCTGCGCCGCGGGGGCTATGCCGCCCAGATCCGGCGTGAAAACGCCGAGATGAAACAGTTTTATCTAAGCGACGAACAGCGCCTGCGGATCCGTTCCATGGGTACGGTGCGCCGCTTTTTCGCCGTGACTTTCTGGCTGCTCAGGAGCCTGCTGCTGCATATGAGCAGCTTCCGCAGGCTCATGCTCATCCTCGCCCTGCTCGTCATCTACTCCCCGCGCTGCGAATGGCACGGCACCTCATTCCAGGCCAGCAGCGACATCAGCCTTTCCGGGGTGCTGCTCCTGCTCTTCATCATCATGCTCGAGGTCAAGGACAAGATGCTGGCGCGCAGCGAACTGCAGGCGGGGCGCATCGTCCAGAAGGCCCTCATCCCCAACCAGCCGCCGGACATCCCGGGCTGGTCGATCTGGCTCTATTACCACCCGGCCAATGAGGTAGGGGGCGACCTGCTCGACTATCTGCCGATCAACAGCCATCGCCACGGCTTCGCCCTCGGCGACATCTCGGACAAGGGGCTGGGGGCGGCCCTGCTCATGGCCAAGCTCCAGGCCACCCTGCGCGCCCTGGCGCCGGAATGCTCCGATCCAGCCGATCTCGGCCAGAAGATGAACCGCATCTACATTCGCGACACCATGGCCAACCGCTTCGCCTCGATGATCTATTTCGAAATCGCTTCGAATGAGTCGAATATCCGCTTCATCAACGCCGGCCATCAGCCCCCCCTGCTCGTCCAGGGCGATCAGGTCAGCGAATGGCCCAAGGGCGGCCCCGCCCTGGGGATTCAGCCCAATGCCAGTTATACGACCCAAAGCCTCACCCTCAAACCGGGCGAGACCCTCTTTTTCTACTCGGATGGATTGGTGGAAGCCCGCAATCTGGAGGGGCACTTCTGGGGAGAGGAACGATTGCGCGCCTGCCTGGCCGCTATGACCCACGGCAGCGCCGACGCCATCGGTGAAAAGCTGGTCAACCGCTTGCAGGCCTTTGTCGGTGACGCCCCGACCCACGACGACATTACCATGATTATTCTGCAAAAACTCTAGGCTGCGCCGGATAGGGCCGGCGCAGCCGTCAATCCATCGCCTGTGGTTCAATCCAGTCCGATCACCCGGCCGTTGCGGGTATAGGAGACGGTAAAGTGGAGGGTGATCTCGCTTTTGCCGCCCGGTTTGATCTCCATTGGCCAGCTCATCTGCTGCTTTTCCTTGTCCCACTCCCCCGGCTCAGGTGAAAGTTTGACATCGCCGAGTTCGATCTCCTCCTGCAGCGGCCGCGGCAGCTGATCCACCACTTTCACCTTCACCGCCTGCTTCTTGAAATTCTCGACCACAATCCGGTAATCGTACTCCATCTCCTGCTTCTTGCTCAGGGTCCCCTTGCTGCGCTCGTACTTTTTCACCAGCTCCCGTTTGATCTTGATGCCCTCATCGATGCCGAGTGAGAGATCGGCGCTCTCGCCGGGGGCGAGGGGCTTGATGCCGGTCTTGCCGACATAATCGCCATCGACGTAGATCATCGCCTGTCCGGCCAGGAGGGGAGCCAGCCCCTCATTGACAATTTTGCCCTGCAGATAGACGAAGGAGGAGAGCTTGGGGATGGTGATATAGCTCATCTGGGCGGCGTAGTCGCTGCGGGAGATCAGGACCCGGGCCGGTTCGTCTCCGCTGGCGACCGTGCGTTTGCCGGGGATGGCGAAGAGCAGCGAAGTCGACCGGCTCTCGATCCCGGCCGGGGCAGGGGGCGCCATCTCCTCTTCGACCTTGTCATAAGCTGCGGCCATGACCGCATTCTCTGCACGGCCGGTTGTTTTTTGCAGGACGGCGCGTGAAGGCTCCCACAGGCGCAGTTCCCAAGGGTAAAGCTCGGGCACGGTCGCGCCGCGGGCGGGCTGGGCCGTTGAGAGCGCCAGCTCGACTTCATTCCAGTCCTCGCCGCTCTTCTGGCGCACCTGGCCGGAATAGAGCAGCTCCATCCGGCCTTCACCCGGCAAGGCGCGGATTTCGTAGGTGGGCCACCACGAGACCTCACTGACCAGATAGGTGAGGGCGAGCTGGCCGGTCCCGCAGCCATCCGCGCGCAGGGTCAGCTCGATCGACTTGTCCTCGCGCGGTTTGGCCGACTGGAGTTCCGCGA
>JAKPUX010000099.1 GCA_029554865.1 bacterium
AAGATGGGAAAGGCCCTCGCAAGCCTCTCGGCAGGGCGCCGGGTACTCATCATCGCCAGCACCGACCTCTATCACGGCTATTCCTATCAGGAGTGCCTCGCAAGCGATAAGGCCACCCTCGCTGCCTTTACCCGCATGGACCCGCAGGCCCTCCATGCCGGACTTGCCTCCGAACGTTTTCGCGCCTGCGGGGGCGCTGCCGTCGTCATCATGGAGGTCGCCGTACTAGCACGTGGACGCTGTGCCGCCACCATCCTCGCCCGCACCAACTCCGGCGACGTAACCGGCGATAAGAGCGGCTATATTGTGGGTTACGCCTCGGGACTCTATTATCTGCAGGAGAAAGCGATGAATAAAAAGCAATTTTCACCTCTGCCCATCGATGCACAGATCGAATTATTGCGCATGGCCAGGGAAAGCATCAAGCATTACTTGAAGCATGGTGTTGTTCCGGAATTCCGCAGCGACATCCCCATCCTCCAGGAGAAGAGGGGGGTTTTTGTAACCATCACTAAGAACGGATCGCTGCGCGGCTGTATTGGCATGCACGAAGCCGACAAGCCGCTCTATCAGGCGGTCCCCGACCGTGCAGTGGCCGCCGCTTTTGAAGATCCCCGCTTTATGCCCCTGCAGCTGGAGGAACTCGAGAGGATCAAAATCAAGGTCTCGGTCTATCTGACCAATGTTTACGAGGCCGAAAGTCTCGATGATTTCGTCATGGGCAAACATGGCATCATTCTCATCAAGGGCAGTCGGGGAGCAACCTATCTGCCCGAGGTGCCTGTTGAGGCCGGTTGGAAGAGCAAGGAGGAGGAAATGGTCAGTCTCTGCCAGAAAGCGGGCCTGCCCCCGGATGGCTGGCGGGAGGGCGCACAGATCCTTCTCTACGAGACCCAGGTCTTCGATGACAGTTTGCTCCGTTAACCGGCTGCCCCTCTCAGAGGGGTACTGCTCGCCCGTGAAAGCTGCACCTCAAAGCGCTGATATTTCCCTTGATTTGAAGCTTAGAATTGGTTAATTTTCAAAAATTTAATCATTCTCACTGTTCCATGAACCAGGGATTGTTCTCATACCCATGCATGGAGAAAAAAAAGGTTATCACTGGCTGCTGCTCGCCGCCGTGGCATTGATGGGCTTGCTCATCTTCGTCCTCACCGCGCCGCGCATTTTTTCTCCCTTCCCCCGCCATATTTCGCTTAATCGGGCGGAGGCGATCAAGAGTGCCGGGCAGCATCTCCAGCTCTTCGGTTTTCAGCCGGGGGAATATCGGGTCCATTCCACCCTGGAAGTGCGGCGTGATCTCATTCAATACATTGAGAATCAGTTCAAGCCTGCGGAGCGTGACTCAGCCCTGCACCGGCTGCCTGCCTATTCCTGGCAAGTCCGTTGGAGCCGCCCGGAAAATGACGAACTCCTCCCCGGTGCCACGCATGATCTCTTTCCCGCCGCCTTCAAGACGGTCTTTATGCAGATTGACCTTTACGGAAAGCCGATCTCTTTCTGGACCGAGGTGGAAAAAGAGAGCATCGGAGTCAATCTTTCCGCATTTCAGGCGCGCATGATCGCCGATTCCGCTCTGGCCCGCGCCCTTGGTCCGGAGGTCGATGACTATATTTTTGCAAAGACGAGCAGCAGCATCCTCGACAGCCATACCGAGCATCTATTCACCTACAACTGCAAGGAGCTCGTCTGCGGCCTTGAGCAGCAGCTCAATGTGGTTGTAAGTGGTGAACTGGTCAGCAAATTCGCCCGCCAGTACAATCCCCCGTCCTATTCGTCATGGCAAAAGGAGCGCTTTGTTCAGACCATACCCTTCTTCCTGCTGCTGATCTCACTTTGTATTGTTTTTATCGTCCAGCTCATCCGCAAGCTGCGCACGGACAGCATCAATTTCCGATACGCCATCGGTCCGGCCGTGACGGCGAGCGCCTTGACGATTCTGATGATTGTGCTTGAGCCCGGCATGAACGATTTTTATGCCCTGCTCATGAGTTCCCTTTTATCGGGTTTTTTTGTCGGCGTGGCGATGTTCCTGGCCGTTGCGGTCGGGGAGTCCAATGCCCGCACCCTTACCGGCGACAAGCTGCTCCACTTTGATGCCATGCTGCGCGGGCAGGTCCGCCACCGTTCTCTCGCCACCGCCCTGCTGCACGGCTCTGCTTTTGGCTTCGGCCTGGCCGGACTGGTTGCCCTGACGATGGCCATCGCCTCACTGTTCGGCCCGATCAGCATCGCCTCTCTTTGTGCGGAGTTGGGCCGAGATGCCAGCTCGGTCCCATTTGTGGTCAGCTTCATCCGGGTCATCACTGAGGTGCTCTGGTACCAGCTGGCTATAGTCCTGGCCCTGCTCCCCCTGTTCATCAAGTCTGTGCCCCGTTCGAGCTGGGTAGTCATCCTTTTCGCGCTGGTTATAGCGCTGGGCCTGCACATGGAGATGAAGCTGCCCAGCGAGCCACTGGTGGTCAATCTGATCGTCGGCTTTCTGGTCATGATGACCTTTGCCCTGATTTTCATCCGTTATGATCTGGTGACGGTTGTGACCACCCACTTCACTTTCGCCCTGCTGTTCGCGGCCGCGCCCCTGCTCCTTTTGGGACACCCCACCTTCTGGTATTCGGGCCTCTTCCTCCTGCTGCCCCTGGCCGCGATCGCCGCTTTTGCCGTTTGGGCGTGGCCGGTCTATATGAGCAGGGAACAGCTGCGCAACTTTCTGCCGCGACAGGCCGTAAAAATAGTGGAGAACGAGCGCCTGAAACGCGAACTCGAGATCGCCAGCCGGGTCCAGATGAGCTTTCTGCCCAAGCAGACTCCGCGTCTGGAGGGGCTCGAGATCTCCAGCACCTGTCTGCCGGCCTCCGAAGTGGGAGGCGATTACTACGATTTCATCGAAATGGGCGAGGGGCGGCTCGGTTTTGCCATCGGCGATGTCTCCGGCAAAGGGGTCTCCGCCGCTTTTTACATGACCCTTACCAAGGGTTTTCTGCGCTCCCTCAGCCGTACGACCTGGAGCCCCGCCCAGGTGATGATCGAGATGAACAAGCTCTTTTACCAGAACGTCGAACGCGGCCATTTTATCAGCCTCATTTTCGGCACCCTCGATCTCCGGAGCCGGAAATTGACCTTCGCACGCGCCGGTCATGACCCGATCTTCTGGTACCGCGCTTCGCAGGAGCGCCATGAACGGCTGCTCCCGCCCGGGATCGCCCTCGGCCTGGAGCCGGGAGAGATTTTTAGCGAGATCATCCGAGAGCAAACCATCGATTTGGAACCGGGCGATCTCTTCGTACTTTACACGGACGGCTTCTCCGAAGCGATGAATGAATATGCCAATGAATTCAGTGAAGAACGGCTGGCCCAGTCGATCAAACGGCTGGCCGGCTTGCCGACCGACGAGATCCTGGCCAAGATTCGCACCCAGGTCGCCCATTTTGTCGGCCATACCCCGCAGCATGACGACATGACCATGATCGTCATGCGTGTTCTCGAAAGCTGATGAGCGGAGATGAAAAAAATCGGCCCCATATCCCTGATCCTGCCGCTCGCCCTCTTTCTGGGCGGCGTGCTCATCGATCTGAATGTCCTCGGCGGCCTCTTCGACTCCAGGGCGCTGGACTATCTCCGCGAGGGCTTGATCACCCTGGCCCTGATTCTATCCCTGCCCCTTATTTATAAACAGCGTCTGGCTTCGGACCGCAACATCATCCGCGGGCTGCGTACGCTCTTTTATCTCATCCTCGGCACCTTCCTGCTCCTGCTCATCTCCAATCTGGAGCCCTTTGCGGCCCAGAGCCTGAGCACAGGACATAATGTCCTCTACGGCAGCCTGGTCAACTATTTCATCCTCACTGCCTGGGCCCTCTTCTCAAGCCTTTTGGTCCTGGTCATCCTCGGCACCCTGCGCAATCTGATCTTCATCAAGCAGAAAAAAAGCACCGCCCTTCATTTCTTCCTGCTTATGCTGTTTCTGGTTTTCTATGGTGTCCTGAGCATTACCAATATCAGCGACCTCGATTTCCGCTTTTCCTACCGGCTGAGCAGCGAGAATCTCGGCTACGTGCTTCTCTTTATCGTAATCAACCTGATGGTGCTCAACTCCTTTCGCGTCGCCTGGATCAATTATCTCAATCGCAGACAGAAAATGACCCTTTTCTGGGGCGGGATGATCCTCGTGCCCCTGCAGTGGCTGCTCTACATCAAGTTTCATACGGCCAATCCCGCCGCCCTCTTCAGCCCTGTCCTCGGCCGCTTTGTCGACCTGGGCTTTCTTTTCCTCTCCATCTATATCTCTTTGTCCTTTATTGCACTCATCTTTCATCTGCCCACCGCCCATCTCTTCGACCGCCAGATCAAGCAGCTCAGCTCCCTGCATACCCTGAGCAGGGCGATCAGCTCCGAATTCAATCTCGAACGGCTCGCCGAGACCACGGTGGAACTGGCGGTGCAGGTGACCGAAGCCGATTCCGGCTGGCTTGCCCTGGCCGCAGGAGACTCTGCACCCTGGCGGCTGGCGGCGGCGCGCAACCTTTCAACAACCGAAATGGACGGGGGGGTGCCCGAGCCGATCTCCCGCTGGGCCATCGCCCAACTGCGGCCCAAACTGATCAATCATGTCGGCAAGAGCGAGCTTAACGTGCCGATGTCCGTATGGAAGCATGACGTCCAGTCCCTCCTCGCGGTACCACTGCGCAGCGGCGAGGAGGCGATCGGCTGCCTCTATGTGGGAAAAAAGTTCGAATACGGCTTTGAGCAGGATGACCTTGACATGCTGCGCGCCTTCAGCGAGCAGGCCGTCATCGCCATCCGCAACGCACGGCTGGTCGAGTCATCGCTCGTGCGCGAGCGGCTTGAGCAGGAACTGCGCATCGCCCATAATGCCCAGATGAAGCTTCTTCCCAAGCGCATGCCCAGGCTCCCCGGGGTGCTCCTGGATGCAGTCTGCAGAACTGCCAATGAGGTGGGAGGAGACTATTATGACTTTTTTCGCATCGACGAAAACCGTCTGGGGCTGGTGATCGGTGATGTCTCCGGCAAAGGGGCCTCAGCAGCTTTTATCATGGCCGAGTTGAAGGGCATCATGGAAGCCCTGGCCCCCAAGCACCATTCCCCCAAGGAACTGCTTATCGCCGCCAACGAGACCCTCTTCGGCAATATCGACCGCAACGTCTTCGTCAGTCTGGTTTATGGCATTGTCAATGCAGGGGCGGGAGAGATCGTTTTCTGCCGGGCCGGGCAATGCCCGGTCCTATATGCGCCTGCAACAGGGGAGAAGGTCCACATTATTGAGCCGAAGGGGATGGGCTTGGGACTTGATGAGGGGGAAAACTTCGCCCAGGCCCTGGAGGAGTACCGGCAGACTTTCCGAAGCGGTGATACCTTTCTTTTTTACACTGACGGAGCTGTGGAGGCGCGCAATGCGCGGGGCGAAGAGTTCACCGAGACCAGACTGGTTTCCCTCTTCCAGCGCCATCACGCCCTGCCTCCGGAACAGCTGCAAGCAAGGCTCATTGAGGAGATCAGCGGCTTTGTCGGCAGTGCGAGATCGCATGATGATTTGACCTTCGTCATCCTGCAAGCTGTTTGAAACAGGGTAGCATTTCAGCATAGATGGAGGAAAGTGAATGGAAAATTTCAAAGTAGTCCGCCTGGATGGCGTGAATCTGACGACACTTAAAATAATCGGCTTCCTCGATGCCCATACCGCGCCCACTCTTGAAGAGGCGATCCAGAAGCTGCTCGATGAGGAACAGGTCAACATCCTCGTCGATTTCAAGGAGCTGAGTTATATCAGCAGCGCCGGTCTGGGGGTTTTTATGGGCTTCATCGAGGAGGTCCGGAGCAAGAATGGAGACATCAAGATGTGCGCGATGTCTCCCAAAATTTACCGGGTTTTCGATCTCCTGGGTTTTCCGACCATCTACCAGATATTCGACAAGCAGGAGGAAGCGCTGGCGACCTTCCCGCAAAACTCCGCCGCTTCCTCCAGTGAGTGAAGCGGTAACGGATCTCTGTCGATGAAGGGGCTTAGTATCCCCTTATCCTGAATGTTACCAACGTATACAAGGCGGAACCCCATATGCCGAAAGCCAAAATTGAATACAAACTGCGCATTCCCAGTCAGACTGAAAATCTGGAGATCATCCGTTTCTTTGTCGGCAAGGTGGCCGAAAAGGTCGGCTTTGCGGAGGATGATGTCGGGAAAATCGAACTGGCCGTCGACGAGGCTTGCACCAATGTGATGAAGCACGCCTACACCGAGACGGTAAAGGATAAAACCCTGGATGTGGCCATACTTATCGACTACCAAAAGCTTACTCTGGTTGTCACCGACCATGGCAAGGGCTTCAATCCGGACAAGATCCGGCAGCCCGATATGAAGGAGTATCTGGCCGAACTCCGCGTCGGTGGACTTGGCATCTTTTTGATGCGCACCCTGATGGATGAGGTCGACTATGACATCAAACCCGGCGTTCGCAATCAGGTCCGGATGGTGAAATATCTGATCAATCGCAAGAACTCAAAAATTGTCAACTGAACGGGGCCGCCCTGACGTGAAAGAACCGGACTCCCAGAGCGCGGTGGCTCGCGAACTTGATGAACGCCTGGTCGAACTGCAGTCCCTTTTCGAGATGAGCCAGGTCCTGAACTCGTCCTTGCAGCTGCGTTCCACCCTCAACAATCTGCTCCTCACCCCCATGGGGAGGATGATGATCAGCCGAGGGATCGTCCTGGTCGTTAATGAACACCAGGCCTTCGAGGTCGCCGCTCTCAAGGGGCTGCCGCGCACCCTGATGGGTAAAAAGGTCTTCTGCACAGGTGAGCTGCCCGATTCCTTTGTCGTGGCCGATATCCGTGAGACGGATGAAAAACTGAAGGCTTTTTTCGAGGAGAACCGGATTGACCTGGTCATTCCGATTATCAGCGTCCAGCGCACGGTCGGCATCATGGGGCTGGGCAGCAAACTCGGCGGCATACCTTTCACCCCCGCCGAGACCGAGTACCTGACCTCGCTCTCCAATATTGCCGCCTCCTCCATCGAAAATGCCCTCATGTATCAGAAACTTGAACTGGTCAACCGCCGTCTGGATAAAAAGGTTCAGGAACTGCGCACCCTCTTCGAGATTGGCAAGGAACTCAATGCGAACCTCGAGATCGACCGCATTGTCAACCTGCTTATCTACGCGGTCATGGGCGAGCTGGTGGTCAACCGCTGCTATATCTACCTGCGCCGGGATGATGCTCTGCAGCTTTTCGCCAGCCGGGGGATGCGTCCGGATGACCCCAACTGCCAGCTCCTCAATGCCCCCGGCTTCATCTCCGCTCTCGCAGGGGTCGACCGCGTGCTCAACGTGGACGAGGAGGAACCTGCACCCGGACTGCAACTCCTCAGGGAGATGCACCTCAAACTGGTTATCCCCATGCAGATGGAGGAAGAGATTCGCGGCCTCTTCGTCGTCGGTGAAAAAATCAAGGCCCAACCCTTTCAGCCCGACGAAATCGAGTTTCTCTCCACCCTGTGCAATCTTGCCATGATTTCCATCGAAAATGCCCGCCTCTTCGCTGAAGCACTCGAAAAGGAGCGCATCGAAGAAGAGCTCAATATCGCTCGCGATATCCAGCAGCGGCTGCTCCCCCGTGGCTGCCCCGGCAACGATTACATTGAGATCAGGGGCTTGAATATTCCAACCTATCAGGTCGGCGGGGACTATTTCGACTGCATCCGGCTCGACGACAACCGCCTCGCCGTGGCCATCGCCGACGTCTCGGGCAAGGGTGTGCCGGCCTCCCTGCTCATGTCCTCTCTCCACGCCGGGCTTCACAACCTCGTCGGCATCGGCGGCGACATCCCCGCCATGGTGGGAAGGCTGAATAATTTCATCCAGGCCAATACCGGCTACGACAAATTCATCACCTTTTTCTATGGTGAATTCGATCTCGTCGGCAAGAGCTTCACCTATGTCAACGCCGGGCACAATCTGCCCTATCTCTTTCGCGCCGACGGCTCCATTCGGCGGCTGGAGACCGGGGGGCTGCTATTGGGCATGCTGCCTGATATGCCCTATGCCTCCGAAACCATCCCCATGCAAAAGGGGGATCTGCTGCTCCTTTTCACCGACGGGGTGACTGAAGCCAAAAGCGCCAGCGATGAAGATTTTGAGGAGGAGAGGCTGGAGGCGGTTGCCTGCTCGGTTTTACACCTCCCTCTGCAGGAGCTTCTCACTGCCCTGGTCGATGCCGTCCGCATACACAGCACAGGTATGCCCCAATCCGATGATATCACCATGATGGCGGTACGATGGCTGAAATAAAACGGCCCAACCACACTATCCTCGTCGTCGAGGATGATCCCAACCTGCGCAGGCTCTTCGTCGAAATCCTGAGGCGGGACTCCCATATTGTCCTGGAGGCCGATTCCGGTGAGGCCGCCATGAGCAAGATCGAGGCTTTTGAACTGGATGTGGTCATCAGCGATATGCAGATGCAAAAACTCAGCGGACTCGATGTGCTCAAGGCGGCGACCAGGAAGGACCCCAATACCCAGGTGATCATCATTACCGGATTCGCCTCCGTCGGCACTGCCGTGCGCGCCATGCGCGAAGGCGCCTATGAGTACCTGACCAAACCGGTCCAGCCCGATGCCCTCACCATCAAGGTCCGCAACGCCATCGAAAGGCGCCGTCTCCTGATTACCCTGGCGGAACAGGAAAAAACCCTCCAGATGCATCACGAGATGATCGACCGCGATCTCATCCTCGCCCGCCAGATTCAGGCCAGTCTCGTCCCCTCCAACTTCACCACGGACGGGATCGACATCGGCATTCGCTACCGCCCCATGATCGGCCTGGGCGGCGATTTTGCCGATTTCTATCGCATCGATGAGGAGAGACTCTACCTCGTGGTCATCGACGTCACTGGCCACGGCATCGCCGCCGCCCTATTGGTCAGCCGGGTCTGCCATGAATGGAGAAGGGCCGTACAGCAGGCTCCCGGTCCCGGGGAGCTGCTTTGGCAATTGAACGAATTCTTCATCGAAACTTTTTTTGATACCCCGCTCTTTCTGACCATCATGGCCGTGGAGGTCAATCTTCGCCAGCGACGGCTGCGTTATGCCGGCAGCGCCCATCCCGCCGCTCTTCTGCAGCGCAACGGCCAGGGATTCGTGCGGCTTGATTCGCAGAATGCCATCATCGGCTTTGCGCAAGCCGACAAGTCGACGTTTCACTCAGCCTCACTTTCCTACAAACCGGGCGACAACCTGCTCATCTACACCGATGGCCTGGTCGAGGCGGAGACCACCGGCGGGAAAATACTCGGTCTCCAGGGGCTGCAGCGCATCATCCGCCAGGAGGCGAGGGGCTCCACTGCGCTCAAAACTGCCGAAGCGATTGTCGATCGCGTGGTTGAGTTCACCCGCGCCGAACCTGGCGATGATATGCTCATGACGGTCGCCCATCTCTTCTGAGCGCTCCATGACGAGGCGCAGCTCAAATCCCCGGATCCTGCTGGTCAATCCCTGGATCCATGATTTCTCGGCCTTCGATTTTTGGCAAAAGCCCCTGGGCTTGCTTTATATCGGCGCCATCCTCAACCGCATGGGATGCGAAACTCTCCTCCTCGACTGCCTGGACCGTTACAATCCTTTCTGGGCTCCGCTATCCGGCAGCGCGGAGGCCGGGGAGAAGATCGAGGGGGCTGGCAAGTATTTCCGCCAGGAGGTGGAGAAACCGGCGCCCCTTCATGGGATACCACGGCGCTTTTGCCGCTATGGCGCCCCGCGCGAAAGGGTGGAGGCGTGGCTGGAGAAGGAGGCCCCACCCGATTATATTCTCATGACCTCCTTCATGACCTACTGGTATCCTGGCCTGGTCGAGATGGCGGAGCTGCTGCGCGCCCGTTATCCACACGCCCCCTTGATCCTGGGCGGGATCTACGCCACGCTTTGCCCCGATCACGCCCGCCGGACAGTCAGACCGGATCACCTCATTACCGGGGAGGGTGAAACCCGGGTGGTGAGCCTGATCACCGAACTCTCCGGGGTTCCGGGGGCTGATTCTTTAGGGCTGGATATCGAGCGGCTGCCCTATCCCTGGTACGAGGGCTACCCGCACCTGACGAGCATCGCCATGCTCACCTCACGCGGCTGCCCCTATCACTGCAGCTACTGCGCCTCCGGACTGCTCGCAGCCTCCTACCGCCGCCGCAGCCCGGAAGCGGTTGCCAGGGAGATCATCCATTGGCGGGATACCCGCGGAGTCAGTACCATCGCATTCTATGATGATGCCCTTCTGCATGAACCGGAGCTGCATGCCAAGCCCCTTTTCCGGAGGCTCGCCGGGCTCAAACCGGCCATTGCCCTTCATACCCCGAACGGTGTGCAGCCCCGCTGCATCGATGAGGAGATGGCCGGCTTGATGCATGCGGCCGGCGTGAAGAGCCTGCGTCTCAGCTATGAGAGCAGCAGCTTCCTCCGCCGCCAGGGCAAGGTCACTGCCCGGGAACTCTCTTCAGCCCTGAAAAACCTCTTCGCAGCGGGATTTCAGAGCGGACAGATCGGTGTTTATATCCTTGCAGGACTGCCCGAGCAGGAAATGGAAGAGGTTCGCGACACCGCCCGTCAGGTTCATGTTCTGGGCGCCCGTGTCAACCTGGCCTCCTACTCTCCGATCCCCGGCACCCGGGAATATCGACGCGCCCTGGAGAGCGGCCTCTGGGACAAACATCAGGACCTCCTCCTCGGCAACAATTCGCTTTACCCGTTCTGGAGACGGAAATACGCTCCGGAGGAGCTGGACGGATTGACCCTCTGGGTGAAAGAACTCAACCAATCACTGCTTCCCAATCACGAGGAATGAAATATGGCGGAATCGCAGCACACCCCGGACCGGCCGAATACCAGGGAGCCTTTTTATCTTGCCATCGCCGGCAATATCGGCGTCGGCAAGACCACCCTGACGCAGATGATCAGCAGCCATTTCGGCTGGACCGCCTACTTTGAACGGGTGATCAACAATCCCTACCTTGATGACTTTTATGCGGACATGAATCGCTGGAGTTTCAACCTGCAGGTCTATTTCCTCTCCCGCCGCTTCATGGACCAGCGCCTCATCTCATCCAATCCGGAATCCTGCGTCCAGGACCGCACCATCTACGAGGACGCCGAGATCTTTGCCTATATTCTGCACAAACAGGGCAACATGTCCGATCGGGACTATAGCAATTACCGCGACCTCTTCTATACCATGACCGAGTATTTGCGCAAGCCGCACCTCATCCTCTATCTGCGCGCCTCCACCTGGACCCTCATTTCCCGTATTCGCAAACGAGGAAGGGATTTCGAAAAAAATATCACCAATGAATATCTCTTCGAACTTAATGCCGCCTACGAGCGTTGGATAGGAGAAATCCGGAAAACCATTCCGGTGTTGGTCGTCGATGCCGACAAGGTAGACTTTGAGAAATCTGCTGCTGATTTTGAGGCGATCTGCCAGACGATCAGCGAACACGAAAAGGCGCACCGCCGCGGTGACAGGTAATGAACGAAAACATGGCTGAACCCGAAAACAGCAACTGGTCCTACCTGGCCTATGACCATATCCAGGGTCAGTGGCGTCCACCCGCTAATACCTGGCGCATCGTCGGAAGAAAGTATGTCAATCTCATCCTCTTCCTTGCTACCATCTTCTCCACCTGGCTCGTTGGCGGCATCTGGTACTGCCTTGCCATCATCGCCATTCTGACCGCACACGAAATGGGCCATTTTCTCATGTGCCGCAAATACGGCGTACCGGCCACACTGCCCTATTTTATCCCCTTCCCTTTTCCGAGCTATAACCCCTTTGGCACCATGGGGGCCCTCATCTCCATGCGAGGCTACATACCGAGCCGTAAAGCCCTCTTCGACATTGGCGCTGGCGGACCCCTTGCCGGACTGGCCGTGACCATATCCGTCCTCTTCATCGGGCTCGCCCTTTCCACTACCGCCCCCCGTGCCGAGGCAGCTGGGGGGCTCACCCTGGGAGAATCCCTGCTCTTCAAGCTGATCTCCCTTATCGTTCTCGGGCCCCAGCCCGACGAGATCGACATCATGCTTCATCCGGTGGCCTACGCCGGCTGGGCTGGTCTGTTTATCACCGGCCTCAACCTGATCCCCATCGGACAGCTCGACGGCGGCCATGTCACCTATGCCCTTTTCGGCCCACGCGCCAAATACTTCACCTGGCTCTTCATCGGCGCTCTCGGCATCCTCTCCATTTTCAACTACAGCTGGGCGCTGCTTTTTCTGCTGCTGGCCATCTTCGGCAGGCGGCATCCCTCGCCTCTGGATGATTATACCCGCCTGGATCACCGCCGCCGCATTATCGGCGCCTTGGTCTTGATCCTCTTTGTGCTCTCTTTCACCCCCGTCCCCTTTAAAATTTAGCCGGAGCTGCCGAATGTCGCTCATCAGCCGCTGGAAGGGACTCAACCACGCCGCCAGGATCGTCACCGGGCTTGCGGCCTTGGTCATCTTGCTTGAATTTTTATTTGATATTGTCGAGATAACCATTGGACATATCATGCTTTGGACGAACGATAAACGGCCAAAGATCGGCCGGCTCTGGATCGAGGAGGAGCGCGACCAGACTGGTCGTCAGCAGGCCTCCACCCATATTGATTCCGTCCGTCTTCAGCCCGCCTACGAACGCTATATCCACTCCCTGGATGATCTGGCTGCCTATGTGGCCTTCAAGTCGGGATTTGACCTCAGCCGCGAGGAGTTTCTCGCCCTCTATCGCTCTCTTCCGGGCCAGGATGCCGGTCGGCTGGTGGAACCGGAGATCCTCTCCGGGCTGGCGGAAGCGGGTTCATGGGCCAGCGTCAAACTGGAAAGGAGGGAAGACAAGCTTCAGCTGAATTTTTTTGATCCCTATGGCCAGCCTCTTCACACCACCCAGATCGTGATGCTCTCCGCGGCTGAACTCATGCAGGATTCCCGTCTCGAGGACAACCCTGTCTATGCGGGCCGAACCATCCCCGCGCCCCTTTTTGTCACCGCACTGGAGAGCCTGCCCCAGAATCTGCGCCTGCAGGTGATCAATGACCCGCAAAAGTGGCAAGAGTGGCGCCAAAGGCTGATCGCTGCAGCAGTGGCGCCTCGCATCGTTCACGGCTCCGTGACCATTGCTCTCGAAATCGTTCAGGCTGGCGGCGTCTCCGTGCAGGAGATGGAGGCCAGCGAACTTGCCGTGGAGTACCTCATTAACGCCCTCAACGAACTCTCTCCCGATACTCATTACAGCAGCCCCAACAAGGAGGACGAGCATGAATAAGAGATCCCGCCGCATCCTCTGGGGCGTTCTATTATTGTCGTTCATCCTCCTTCTGGTCGCGATCTATTTCTCAATGCTCACTTGTCCGCGCGTTCCTGATGACCTCAACGATATCGCCCTCAGCAATCCCTCCGTCATCTACGGCAGTGAGGATGAAGTGGTCAAGATGCTTGCTGACCGGGTCGTGATCTCAATTGATGAAATGCCGCCGGCGGTCCAGCAGGCCTTCATCTCTCTTGAAGACGACAGCTTTTATCGTCACCATGGCATTAGCAAGCTGCATCTGATGCGGGCTCTCGCTGAAAATCTCGTCCATCTGGGGGGAAAGGGCGGAGGCAGCTCGATCACCCAGCAGCTGGCCAAAAACCTCTTTTTCTCCTTTGAGCGCGATTGGGCCCGGAAATTCAAGGAGATGTTCGTCGCCTTTCAGATCGAACAGCAGTTCACCAAGGAGGAGATCCTAGAGGCCTACATCAATCAGATCAATTTCGGCTCCGGCGTCTACGGCATTGAGCTGGCCAGCCAGACCTATTTCGCCAAACACGCCAGCGAGCTCACCCTCGCCGAATCGGCCATACTCGCCGGCATTCCGCGTTGGCCGGCGCGCTACAACCCCAGCACCAATCCCGGCGTGGCCAAGGAGCGGCAGTCCTTCGTGCTGCGCCGCATGGTCGATGAGGGCTTTATCACTGAACCGGAACGGACGGTCGCATGGGCCGAATCGATTAAAGTCGACCGCGTCAACCGCCTGCAGGGCAGCGCTGACTATTTCGTCGAGGAGATTAAAAGCCGCACGGCCGACAAGCTCACGCCCGATGCAGTCAATTTCGGCGGACTGCGCATCTACGCAACCGTAGATTCCCGTCTGCAGCTCGAAGCGACCCGTGCAGTCGCAGAAGGACTCGCTCGTCTGGACGAGTCTCTGGGACTGGATCCCTATAACAAGGCCTCCTGGGAAGAGCGGATCAACTATCCCCAGGCCGCCCTGGTCGCCGTCGATGTCCGCACCGGCGCCGTCAGGGCGATGGTGGGGGGAAGGGACTTCCGCCGCGCACCATTTAACCGCGCCACCGCCAATAACCGACACGCCGGCTCCGCGTTCAAACCCTTCATCTATTTTACTGCCCTGGAGAAAAAGCTGATCACTCCCGCGACCGTCAAGGTCGATGAGGAGGTCGCCTTCCCGAACGGCAGCAATACCTGGTCGCCGGACAATATCGATTTTAATTACCTCGGGCCGGTGACCATGAAATATGCCCTGCTGCGCTCCATCAATACCATCTCCGCCAAGCTCATCTATGAACTCTCCCCCGAGGCCGTCACCGCTGCCGCCCAACGTCTGGGCATCACCAGCTTGCTGGAGCCCAACCTTTCCCTCGCTCTCGGCGCCACCGGGGTCTCTCCCATCGAGATGGCCAGCGCCTTCGCGACCATCGCCAATGGAGGCATTCGCTGCCAGCCCTTCATCCTGCGCTCCATTCATAACGAACTGAATGAGGTGGTGGAGGAGACCATTCCGAAGAGCCAGCGCGTGACCGATGCCCAGACTGCTTTCCTCCTGCTCGACATGCTCACCGGCGTCGTCGAGAAGGGGGGAACCGGCAGCGCCGTGCGCAGCTATGGTTTCTATCGCCCCTGCGCCGGCAAGACCGGCACCTCCAATGACTACCGCGACGCCTGGTTTGTCGGCTTTACGCCGGAGCTCGCCGTCGCCGTCTGGGTGGGTTACGACGACAACCGTTCCATGCGCGACAGCCGCGGCAAGGGCATCACCGGCAGCAGGGCAGCTCTGCCGATCTGGGCCCTGTTTATGAAAAACGCCTGCGCCGGCGCACAGATCACCAACTTTCAGGTCCCCGACCGCATCACCTTTGCCACTATCGATCCGCGCACAGGTTCCGGTCGCATGCCCGGTGGCCCCTCTCTGACAGTAGCCCTGCAGGCGGAAGAATGACCATCCCACACAAAATCGCCGGATTAGGCGAGCTGCTTTGGGATATTTACGATGATCGTCGTCATGCCGGTGGAGCGCCGGCCAATTTTGCTTTGCATGCCCGCCGCTGCGGAGCCGACGCTCTCCTGCTCAGCCGTGTGGGGAATGACCAGGCCGGCCGCGACCTCAAGGCCCTCCTGGCCAGAAACGGCGTCGACGTCTCCGCCATCCAGACCAGTCCGGACAAGCCCACAGGCAGTGTGCGTGTCCACCTCGGTCCGGCCGGGGCGCCACGCTTCGAGTGCAGCCGCGATACTGCCTTCGATCAGCTGGAATGCGACCAGGTCTGGCGCACGCTTTTACCCAGCCTCGATGCCCTGCTCTATGGAGTCCTCGCCCAGCGCGAGGAAACCTCGCGTAACGCCATCCGCGCCTGCCTGCACCATGCGGACAAGGCTCTCCTTCTCTTCGATCTCAATCTGCGCGGCTGGAATGACTCCACGCGTGACATCGTTTTGAATTCCCTCAGCATGTGCGATATCGTCAAGATGAATGAGACGGAACTCGCCATCCTCCAGCAGGCCCTTGATGCCGGCAAGATGGACAGGCAGGACTTTTTGCTCAGCCTCCTGCACTCCTACAATATCAAAATGGCTGCTGTCACCCTGGGAAGTCGGGGATGTTGGCTGCTCACACCTGATCAAAACCTTCACCATCCCGGATTTCGGGTGCGCGCAGTGGACACTACCGGCTGCGGAGATGCCTTTGCTGCCGGCCTGATCTGGAGCATTTTGAATAAAGCATCACTTGAAGAGATGGCTGAATTTGCCAACAGGTTGGGGGCATTTGTCGCTACCCGGCAGGGCGCCATGCCGGAGTGGAGCCAGGATGACCTCGCCGCTCTCGGGGAGGCCTGAGGATGGAACAGCTGGAAGGAAAAATATGCGTTGAAGCGGCCCTGCGTGCCCGCCAGCGCAGAATACACCTTCTGGTTCTGCGCAATTCCCTGCATGCGGAGACCAGCGCACCCCTGATTGAACTGGCAGAAGCCCGGCAGATCCCGGTCAAACAGGTCAGTCCGGAAGAGCTCGATGCCATGGCCCATGGTCACACCCATGGCGGCGTCCTCGCCCTCTGCTCGCCTCGTCCCCATCTCGCCATTGACCAGCTCTTCAAACACCTCAACAGCTGCGGATTTCCCCTCTTTCTTCTGCTTCTGGAGGGGATCGATGACAGCCAGAACCTCGGCTTTGTCCTGCGCACCGCTGAAGCCTGCGGCGTCGATGCGGTGCTGCTGAAAAAGCACCTCTGGGACTTTGACGGGGCTGCCGTTTCCCGTGCCTCTTCAGGGGCTTTTGAACGCCTCCCTCTCTGTGTCTTCGACCAGGCCGAATCCCTTCTGCCCCGGATATCGTCTCTCGGGGTGCGGATTTACGGCTGCATCGCCAACGCCCAGCGCACGATCTATCAGGTCGATCTCACCCGGTCGGTGCTCATCGCCCTGGGGGGCGAGAAACGCGGCCTTTCCGCAGCGGTGCGCGGCTACTGCGACCGTTTTATTAAAATCCCCATGCTCTCCGCAGCCGGTTCACTCTCCCTGAGCCACGCTTCGGCCATCCTTCTGGCCGAGGTGATGCGTCAGCGGCTCTCCCGCGACGAAACCTTCCAGGATCCCAATCCGGCATAAAAAAAAGGAGGATTTCTCCTCCTTTTACGCTGTAGCAGCGCCGGCACTGCCACGCCGGGATCTATACCTGATTTGGACTGCGCCAAATCCGCTTCGCAGCTAGAATCCGCTCACCAGGCCGACCAGCATCCGGTTGGCATCCATTTCCAGATTCCGGGTGAACTCGGCCATCAGCCGCAGATTGCGTGTTACAAGATAGGTCGCGCCAAGTGTGGCGGTTTCGTAAAGGGAGCTGTTCGTGCTCAGGGTGCCGATACCCTGTTCCTGGTCTATGCTGTTGTAAAGGGCCGTAAAATAATAACGCGATCGATCAAGCTGCGGCGAGATCACCGCCTCCAGCACGATGCCGCTGGTCTCGGTTTCCGCTTCGGCTTCAGCGAACCATGGATTGGTGTCCTTGCGCTGCAGGTATTGTGCAGTGACTTCGACCGGGCCGAGAGTGACGTTGACATCTGGGCCGATGTAAGTAACCTTGTTTTTTCTCTCACCCCCGATGTCATGCATGGTCTCTTCACCGAAATAATAATAGCCGCCGATGCTGATCTTGTCTGTAATGCCCTGCAGCAAGCGCACGCCGATGTTCTTGTTTGCATCGACATCGAAGGCGCCGCTCTCTTCGTTGGCCAGACCCTTGCCGTTGCCATTGGTCAGGGTAAACGCGAAATCGGTGCTGGTCTGTTCAAGACCATAGAGCAGCATGATGCCCCGATCGTAAGTGAGATTGGCGTTGGAGTGACCGACCTTGCGTTTGTAAATCATGTAATCTTCAAAAGTCAACCGCAGTTCGCGCTTCATCAGTGGATCGCTGGTCTGAAACTGGCCAACCAGGACATCTAGGGGGATGCCGAAGATATTGTTGAAATGAACATAAGCATCCTCGATCCCCGCCACTTCGCCGCGTTCGCTCATGAAGAAATAAAAATAGTAGCCAATATTTTTAGCCAGGGCCCCGCCGGACATCAGTTTCAAGCCCCAGGGGGATTGCAAATCACTCTTGACATCGCCCTCAGAATTGGTCACGGCATAGGCGTCAAAGCGGATACCGATCGGGAAGGTCTTGTTCAGCCACAGCATCTCATCCCCGGCGGTTACATAGTCGCGTTCTTTCTCGTTTTCGACGATGACAAAGCCGTCACCGGCAAAATCAGCACCGTAGGGTTTCAGCTTGGGGATGGGGGCGTGACAGGTGGAGCAGGAAAGGTTGTAGCGCCGCGCAAACGCGGGGATGGCCTGGCTCTCATCCGGTACGATCAGCCACTGCACCCCCAGCAGAACTGCAAAGAGGATCAGGATTCCTGGTACTCGTTTCATGACTTGCCTCCTTGGGCTTATTCGTAGATTTCAAAGGTGGTCTTGGCGATGTTGACGGGAACGATCTCGCTTTCATCGGCCGGCACGCCGAGAAAATCGGCCACGGGCTTGACCAGCTTTTGATAATTGAGCTGTGCAGTAATTGTAACGGGACCCGCCGCCACATCATCCGGCAATTTCCAGGTATAGGTCTCGGTCTTTGTTTCACGCGGGCCAATGCGGTAATCGACGCCCAGAGACTTGGTATTCCACTGCATGATCGTCATCCGCCCCTCGGGATCCAGGTAGGGCATGCGGAAGATCCGGTCGCCCACGGGGACTCCGTCGCGCTGCACGCCGGCGAAATTGGCGATGCCCTTGGGCACCCCCATGTCCTGATAGGCGAGCACATCACTGGCAATGGTATATTCTTCGCCTGCAAAACCCTTTTTGTCGACCGGCAGATGGTAAATCTTGCCGGCGGCATCGGTCGCTGTGACATGCAGCCAGACGATGCGGTCCTCCACCGAGCCGGAGGGGAATTTATGCCCGGTCTTGGCGTTGAAGAGCTGGGCGCTCAGCACCACGGTGCCGTCATAAGGCACCTCCAGCTCGGAAGGGTGAATGCGCAGTTCGATAGTGCCGGCGACTTTGCCCCCATCATGCGCGCCATGGAAAAGATGCTGCGCCACCATATCCTCTTTGGCCATGGTGGCATTCTTGCCCTTTGCCTTGGGCATGTGACACTGCTGGCAGGGCACCCCCTGAGCGGCATAGGGCCCTTCTTTCCACTCGATCTGGGTCGATTTCACCCATATGCCGAATGGATTCTTTTCGTTATGGCAGTTGCCGCAGAATTCGGTTTGCTCATAGAGAGCATTCTGTTCAGTGTCATGGTGCGGTGAAACCAGTCCAGGTTTGGCGCCGAATTTTTTACGCCCGGGCGTAGAGATATAGCTGAAATTGTGCGGCACATCGCCGGACCAGCTGCTGATGGTGTGGCAAACCTCACAACTGACCCCTTCGTTGGCGCGTGAGTTTGCTGATGGCCGCGGCGGGGTCACATCCCCGGCCATGAAGGCCAAAGGCGTATGGCAGCCGTTGCAGCCATCCACCGGCCCCTTGAGTCCGGGCACTTTTTCTGCGTGGGGCACGGCGAGATCAAAATACTCGATCTCATCCCAATAGTGGATATAGGACTGAGACATCATTGACTGCCGCCACTGTTGATAGAAATCAGGGTGGCAGCTTTTACACACATCCGGTTTTTCGTACTGCTCGTACTTTTTGCTGCCTAAAAGGGCGTCACCCGACGGCGCGACCTGGGCAGATGCAATGCCGCAGAGGAGCAGCATAAACACGAGATAAACGGAGAGCTGTTTCATGGTTCCCTCCTGACAGTGTTCCCAACTGATTTGTACCTTGAATTTCAGACCGCCCACAGCCCGTGCAGATTGCAGTATTCGCGCACCTTAAGCACCGGCTCATCCACGGTGAACACCGCGACGGGTTCCTCGCCCGGCTTGAGGTATTTACGCAGCACCTTGCTCGCCGTTACCACTTCAATCCACTGAATGTAGTGCGCCTCAGTCATGGGGTGGAGAACACTGCCAACCGTGACCTTCACCGTGCCGTTTTTCTCCACCACCGGCACATGCTTTTCGGTGGCGCCGTCGCTGGTGTTCTCCTCCTGAAGATTCATCGGCTGGCCGCAGCAGACCAGGGTGCCGCCGCCGACAGCGACCACTTCGACCATGTTGCCGCAGACCCCGCAGCGATAAACGTGATGTTTGGCGATCATTTCGTTTTTCCTCTCTTTGTGGTGCGAGTGTGTCGCCCGCATTTGATGGGTTGCGATGATCCAGCGAGCCGCCTCCGGAAGGGTGGAGGCGGTAAAGTCGGCAGCGGCCAACGCAGACGCCCTGCCTTCAGGATCATCCTGGGAATTATACAAAAGAACCGAATGGCAGCCGGCATTCCGGCCGCACTGGACGTCGATGAGCTTGTCGCCGATGAAAAAGGAGCGTTCCAGGTCAAGGTCATGGTCATCCCGCGCCTGCCAGACCATGCCGGGATTAGGCTTCCGGCAGTTATTGTCGGGCTGGTCAGGAGCAGCAAAGCAAAGATAAATACCATCAAAAAAATCCGCTCCCAGCTGCCGCACCATTTCGCGATTCACCGCCTCCACATCCTCCGGCGTGATCAAACCCCGACCCACACCGGACTGATTGGAGATGATAAACAGGGCGAAGCCGGCCTGCTGGAGGTCATGCAGCGCTGCACGCGCTCCGGGCAGGAGTTCCACCTGGCCGGGATCCCCGTTGTAGGGGACGTTGCGGATGAGGGTGTCATCACGGTCGAAAAAAACAGCTGGTTTAGCCATTGTCGATATAACTCGCGATCAATTCCTTCTCCGCCACGGTCGCGGTGCCGAGCTTGCCGACGACAATCCCGGCCGCATGATTGGCGATCTCGGTCGCCTCTTCAGCGCTGATTCCAGCCGCCAGCGCAGCGGTCAGAAAGGCGATGGCAGTATCCCCGGCCCCTGAGACATCGTAGACCTCCCGCGCCCGCGTGGGACTGTGATAGGGCTCGTTGGGAGGATGAAAGAGGAGCATGCCCTCTTCCCCCAGGGTGATGAGCAGATAGGGCACCTGCCAGTGTTCCAGCAATGGCGCACCGGCTGCTTCGATCGCTCCGGGCGCCTCGCTCTCCGGCAGGGAGAGCGCCGCAAAGGCCTCCTGCCGGTTGGGCTTGATCAGGGTCGCCCCCCGCCAGAGCAGGGGATTGGCGGGATTGGGATCGACAGTGACAATGACCTTGTGCTCCTGCGCCAGCCGGAGGACCAGATCCACCAACTCCTGGGTGACAAAACCCTTGCCGTAATCCTCGATGATGACCGCATTCATTTGCGCAATGCTCTTCTCAAGATACCTGCCCAGCTTACGCAAATCAGCGGAGCCGAGCCTGATGCTCTCCTCGCGGTCGACTCGCACCACCTGCTGGTGGCGGGCAATGATCCGGGTCTTGACGATAGTGGGAAATCGCCCGCTCATCAGGATGCCCTGGCTGTCGATGCGGGCGGCCGTGAGCAACTTGATCAGCTGTTGGCCGTTAAAATCGCGCCCGGTCAGACCGCACATCGCTGCGGAGATACCGAATTCCGCAAGGTTGCGAGCCACATTGGCCGCACCTCCGGGATAGGCGCTTTCTCGGGTGACATGCACCACAGGCACGGGCGCTTCGGGAGAGATGCGCGAGACCTTTCCCCAGATGAATTCATCGAGCATCAGGTCACCGATGACCATGATGCGCTGCCGCTGCATGGCGGCGATATGTTCACGGATGCGCCGTTCGCGCTCAAGTCTGCGATTCATTTGGATGGCTTTTGGGTGAGGATTCCGGAATGTCGATTTTACCTGTAAGTTTAGCAATTGTTAACCCAACAAGCAAGCCCTTTTTCAGGATCTCCGTCTGGTCTGCTGCACAGAACTCTTTTCACCACCCGGATACTCACAGCATCCCCCGATCATGCGGCCTCCCTGTAAATCAGGCTACCCTCCCAAATCTCGTTCCCACCCAAAGATATTTAATTAAATAATTGTATGTTATCTGCCATAAATACCTTGTAAAACAAATGGCCTCATGAAGAGGGCACAGGCTGTGAGTAGGCTGGCAATGGTATGGAGGGATATGGGTACGCGGCGCCAGGCGTCAGGTGGGAGCCAGACTTCGGGGGTACCCTGTGCCTGTAAATCAGGCTACCCCGAAATCTCGTTCCCACCCAAAGATAATTAATTAAATAATTATATGTTATCTGCCAGAAAGACCTTGTTAAATAAATAGCCTCATGAAGAGGGCACAGGCTGTGAGTAGGCTGGAAATGGTATGGAGGGATTGGGGTACGCGGCGCCAGGCGTCAGGTGGGAGCCAGATTTCGGGGGTACCCTGTGCCTGTAAATGCCTTGACTTTTACGATATTATTGGCTAATATAGCAAATCGTTCAATAACCGTGGAGTTCTCTCATGCTTAAAAAAATATTTCTTGCGCTGCTCTGCGCTGTGCTGCCGGCCCTGGCGGGGTATAAAACCGCCGGTGCGCCCCGCTACCTCGCCGGGGACGAAAAAGCCCCCCTTTGCAGCCCGCGGTGGTCGCCCGCTGGCGAGCTGATTTCAGCAACAACCCCTCACTTTGCCGGCATCTGGCTGATGCGCCCGGATGGCTCTGACCTGCACCGGATCACGGCTGAGCCCGGCGCCGGTTTTGGTCTGCAATGGTCGCCGGACGGAGCCTCCATCCTTGCCCGCGTCGGCCGTATGGAGGGCGTCAAACGCCTGAATGCCCTCAAACGCTTC
>JAKPUX010000109.1 GCA_029554865.1 bacterium
CCAGCACGGGACGGCGCTCTCATGTCCACCACCATCACCGACATCGCCACCAAAACCCACTGTTCGGTATCCACGGTCTCGCGAGTGCTCAACAAGCAGGCCAAAAAATACCGCATCAGCAAGGAGAAGGAGCGGGTCATCCTGCAGGCCGCCAAGGAATTGAACTACCGCCCCAACCATCTCGCGCGAGGCCTGCGCCTTAAAAAGACCCAGACCATCGGTCTGGTCGTCCCCGACATCTCGAACCCCTTTTTCGCCCATGTCACCCGGGTCATCCAGACCTTTGCCTACAGTTCCGGCTACAGCCTGATCGTCTGCAACACCGATGAGAATCTGCAGACCGAGATCGACCAGATCGAGCTGTTGAGGAGCAAGGGCGTCGACGGCTTTATTATCATGCCCGTCGGTGTACGCTATTCTCACCTGCAGACCCTGCTGGAGGATGAAATCCCGCTGGTGCTACTCGACCGCTGTTTCGATGACCTGCAGACAAATTCAGTAATTGTAAATAATTACAAAGGGGCCTTCGAGGCGGTTGAACATCTGCTCGGTTTTGGCCATTCCCGCATCGCCATCATTCAGGGGCTGGCGGACACCCACACCAACCGGGCTCGTCTGCAGGGCTATCGGGATGCCCTGCAAAAATACAGCATTCCCCTCGATGAGAACCTCATCGTTGGCAATGACTTTAGAAAACAGAACGGCTATATCGAAACCAAGATCCTGCTCAAGCTCGAACACCCGCCGACCGCCCTCTTCACCACTAGCGACCTTATCACCCTGGGCGCACTCCAGGCGATCAATGAAGAGGGCTGCAGGATTCCCGATGAGATCTCCCTGGTCTCCTTCGACGATACCGATTTCGCCCCCTTTCTTAACGCCCCTCTTACCGCCGTCAGCCAACCCAAGGAACTGATGGGGGAGATCGCTGTCAAACTTCTCATCGAAGACCTCAAGAGCCAGGGCCATAAAGAGAAAAAGCGCATTGTACTGGAACCTCAACTCATCATCCGCAAATCCGTCGCGCACTATCCACCAGTCCACAACTGAACCAGTTCCAAGCGCTGTCATGTTCTACCTGTGACCGCTTAATACCATGAAATGATGAAGTGAATGGAATGGGACTATTTTGCGCAAACGTTTTCATAACCCAGGCTTGAGGATTTCTCCCATGCGAAAAATCAACCGCCTCACCACCCTGTCCCTGGCCATCATCGCCGCCGCTTTCATCCACTGCGGCGACGATAACGATGACCTCCTCGCACCCTACACGGGCAGCCGACCCCTGCAGTGGCTGCACGTCACGAAAAGCACTACTCCCGATATCCAGTGGATCGGCGGCCGCGTCGCCGCCGCCGGTGTCAACAGGGGCAGCCGCGCCGCCTTCGACTCTACCCTGATCTGGCTGCGCACCAGCCCCGATAACCAGATCGGCTCCTATATTACCTTCGGCTCCAATCCCGATCTCGCCGCCATCAGCAGGGCCGGCGGAAACCCCGCCGCCTATCTGACCGACTCCACGCAGTATACCTTCTGGCTTGCCGATAAAAGCGCCCTCACAGACGGCCGCCCCGATACCGCCAGCAACCCCTTCACCTTCATCGACACCTCCTTCGTGATGAACATCCTGGTAAGGGGCAAAGTCGGCGGCGAAAGGAACAGCCAGGGCAAGGAACTCGTCGATATCGTCATCACCCGCAATGAAACCATGCTCGAGGATAGCTATACCATCACCTGGACCCCGGCAGAGGTCGCTTTCCGGCAGATCGCCATCCGGACCAGCTCTCTGGGTGGTTTCACCGATCTCCTCTGGCACATCGTCACCCCCGATTCCCTGCCCGACAACATCCATCCCCCGGTCAGGATCGGCGTTGCACCCCCGGGCACTGAAGAGGCTGTCGCCTGGCCGGAGAGCGGATTCATCAAAAACAAGGTCCAGATCCTTTGGATGACCAACAGCAAATGGAAAGTCAACAACTTTGCCCCCACGGCCGCCGGCTACGCCTGGCTGCGCCTCTATCCCTTTGAATGATGCCCCCCGTCACGAAAGGATGCGATCTTGAAAAAACTTGTCCTTTGCGCCCTCCTGTTGGGGCTGCTCCTGCAGACCTCCTGCGGGAAAAAAGAAGAGGCGGCCGGTGATGGCCGGACGGTCGTCACCTTCTGGCACAGCTTCGTCTCCTCCACTGTACCCGCGCTCAATGAGCTGATCGCCAAATTCGAAAAAGAAAATCCGGCCATCCAGATCAGGGCGCAGTACATCCCCACCGGCGATGCCCTGATCCAGAAGCTGATCACCTCGGTGCAGAGCAAAACCGCGCCCGACATCTCCTGGGTCCATTCCGATTATCTGCAGGATCTGGTCGAGGCTGACGCCATCTACAAAATGGATGATTTCATCGCTGGGCCCGACGGTCTCTCTGAGGCGGAGATGGCCGACATCTATCCCGCCCTCATCCAGTACGCCTCCTGGCGCGGCACCCTCTACAGCATGCCGATGGAGGCGACCAATCTCGCCCTGCTCTACAACCGTGACCTCTTCCGCAAGGCGGGGCTTGATCCCGACCGTCCTCCTCAGGACTGGCGCGAGCTGCATGAGTATGCGAAAAAGCTCACCGTGGACGCCGACGGCGACGGCATCTTCGAACAGGTTGGCTTTTCACTGCCGGTTTTTCCCGCCACCGGCCCCCTCGGCGGCTGGATGGTCTGGCAGTGGCTGCCCTTCCTCTGGCAGGCGGGGGGAGAGCTCATCAATGAGGAGCAGACCAGCGTCCTCTACAACAGTGAGGCAGGCGTCGCCGCCCTCCGGCTCTGGCAGGAGATCTACCGTGATCTGAAGCTGAGTTCCTACACCACCGATTACGACGTCGCATTCGCTTCCCAGCGTCAGGCCATGGCCCTGGATGGCCCCTGGAACCTGCCGCGTTATGCCACCCTGTTGAAGCATTTCGACTGGGGTTTTGCTCCCCTGCCGCAGGGGCCGGCCAAAAAGGCGACCATCATCGGCGGCGAATATCTGACCATCTTCAAACAGAGCAAGCATCCCGCCGAAGCCTGGAAATTCATCAAATGGATCATTCAGCCCGAGAATCAGGCCTTCTGGGCGATCAAATCGAGCTATCTGCCGATCAACCATTCGGTGCTGCAGGTGCCCGAGTTCCAGAGCTATCTGGCGGCCCACCCCGCTTTCAAGGTCTTCGTCGATGAGCTCGAATACAGCCTGGCTTCGCGGCCGATAGATTTTCACGGACTGGAGATCACCCGTCACGTCGCCGAGGCCCTCGAAAAGGCTACGGTCGGCGATCAGGACCCCGCCGCCGCATTGAACGAGTCGGCGCAAAAATCGAATGCCCTGCTCCAGAGCGCGGCCAAATAGAGAGCCCCACTGATGACCGTGACCCGGAGAACAAAAACCGCCAGCAACCGCCTCCAGGGCAGGGATGGACTTCATGCCCTGCTCTTCCTGTCGCCGACGCTGGTCATTTTCACAACCTTTGTCATCTTTCCGGTTTTTTTCTCCTTTTATCTCAGCTTTCATCAGTGGAATATGTTCAGTTCGCAGACCTCCTTTGTCGGCCTCGCCAATTATTCTCGCATGCTGCGCGATCCGGAGTTCTGGACGGTGGTGAAGAACACCCTGGTCTACACCCTGGGCACAGTGCCGCTCAATATGGCCATCTCCCTGCTGGTCGCCTTTATGCTCAACCAGAAGGTCTTCGGCAAGAAATTTCTCCGCACCGCCTTTTTCGCCCCGGTCATCATCTCACCGGTGGCCGCCGCCGTAATCTGGCGCTGGATGTATGATCCCAATTTCGGCCTGGTCAACTATATGCTCTCCTTCGCCGGGATCAGGGGACCCAACTGGCTGAACGAATCCCATTCGGCGATGTTCGCCCTCATCCTGATGGCGGTATGGAAGACGATGGGGACTAATATGGTGCTTTTTTCGGCCGGGCTGCAAGGCATCCCCGATACCTACTACGAGGCCGCCGAGATCGACGGGGCGGGGGCGTGGACCAAATTCTGGCGCATCACTGTGCCCCTGCTGAGTCCGACCACCTTTTTCATCATGGTGATGTCCCTCATCAGCTCTTTCCAGGCCTTCGATGTCGTCTATGTGCTCACCTCGGGAGGGCCGCTGGGTTCGACCAAGGTGCTGGTCTTTTATCTCTACGAGCACGCTTTCAAGTTCTTTGAAATGGGCTACGCCTCGGCGATCGCCTATTTCCTCTTCATCACCCTGATCATCCTGACCCTGCTGCAGATCAAATTCATGAAATCACGAGTCTGATGCCGCCCATGAAACCGACAGCCAGAACCATCCTTCACATCAACAAGCGTACCCTTTTCTACCTCTTCATCTACGGGGCGGCCCTGGCGACCCTGGCGCCTTTTATCTGGATGGTGCTGACCTCACTTAAGGACCTCAACGAGATCTTTGTCTATCCGCCCAGGTGGCTGCCGAAAACCTTCCATTTCGAGAATTACGCCCGGGCCTTTCAGGCCGCCCCCTTCGGGCGCTACTATCTCAACAGCCTGGTTGTGGCGGTCGCTGTCACCATCGGCCAGCTCATCACCTGCTCGATGGCCGCCTTCGCATTTGCCCGGCTGAGGTTCCGCGGCCGGGATGCCCTCTTTTTGCTTTTTCTCGGCACCATGATGATCCCCGGCCAGGTGACCATGATCCCCACCTTCATGGTGCTGCACTGGATCGGCTGGATCGACAGCTACAAGGCGCTCATCGTCCCCGGTCTGGCCTCAGCCTTTGGCACCTTTCTCCTGCGGCAGTTTTTCATGACCATCCCCCGCGAGCTCGAGGAGGCCGCCTACATTGACGGCTGCAGCAAATGGCGGGCTCTCTGGCACATCATCCTTCCCCTCTCCCGGCCGGCCCTGGCGACCCTGGCAATTTTTACCTTCATGGGGGTATTCAACGATTTCATGTGGGCCCTGATCGTGCTCAGCTCCGAAGAGATGCGCACCGTGCAGTTGGGGCTGGCCATATTTCGTGACCGTTATCTTACAGAATGGGATCTGATGATGGCGGGTTCGGTGACTGCTACTTTGCCCATTCTGGTCGTCTTCTTTTTCGCCCAGAAATATTTTATCAAGGGCATCACCCTGTCGGGACTGAAGGAGTGAGGGACAAGGCACACCGGGTGATGCCGCAAGCGCCGGACTCTGTAGACCACTGAAAATTGGGGAGCAGCAGCGAACCAAGTGATGACAAGGAGGTGATGCAGGAAGAGGGCACTGTCATGCTTTCTCATCCGTAATTAACCGGCTACACTGAAGCTCAAACTGTTGGGAGGTTAGCAATGAAAAAATTGACACTCCTGCTCTGTCTGTTTCTGGTCACCGGCCTGGCTGTCGTGCGTGCCCAGGCGCCCTACGGGGTGGGCGACAACATCGATGTTCCCTATGTGGCTCCCGGAACCCTGACGCTCGATGGCAATGGCAATGAGTCCGCCTGGAACAGCGCTGTCGAAGTCAACATGATCGGCTTCTGGGACGGCGCCTGGGGCGGCGTGCCCTTCCCCGACATCGAAGCCAAGGCCAAACTGCTCTGGTCCGAGGACTGGCTCTACATCTACGCCAAAGTCGAGGATTATGAATTCTTTTTCGGTCCTGACACCGCCAACTGGATCGGCGAGCAGATCATGGTCGGGGTCGATCGCATCCTCGCCGGCGATCCCCCGGGCGGCAACTATGCTGATGACTGGAGCGGCGCCCCCTGGAATGCCCCAGACAAGGGCCCGACCGTCTACAAGATCAACGACAAGGGCATTACTCTCAACTGGGGCGGCTGGTGGGACGATCCCAACCAGACCTGGTGGGAACTGGCGCCCATCGATTCCGGCTGGGTTGCCGGCCAGGTTTTTGTCAACAACGACGATCTGACCTGGGGCGTTGAGATGGGCATCTGGCTGCCGCAGATCCGCACCAATTCCATGGTCGGCTTCAATATCGGCGGGGCGGCGGCGACTCCTGACACCACAGCTGTCCCATGGGAATGGGGCGAAGGCACCTATGCCTACTATGCCTGGCATCCCCAGCCCGCTGACACTGCGGTCGGCTATCCCAGCGACTATATCGCCGGCGATATCCAGCGCCGCGCCCAGAGCTTTGGCACCCTGACCTTTGTCGGTGGTCCGGAGCCCTACGGCATCGCCGATAATATTGATGTCCCCTGGGTCGCTCCCGACGCCATCGTCTTCGACGGCGTGGGTGACGAGGCCGCATGGACCAACGCGGCAGCGGTCAACATGATCGGCTTCTGGGACGGCGCCTGGGGTGGCGTTCCTTTCCCCGATGTCGAGGCCAACGCCAAACTGCTCTGGTCGAATGACTGGCTCTACGTCTACGCCAAGGTCGAGGATTATGAATTCTTTTTCGGCCCGGATACTGCCAACTGGATCGGTGAACAGATCATGGTCGGCATCGATGGACCGATGTATGGCGATCCCGCGGGCGGCAACTATGCCGATGACTGGAGCGGCGCCCCCTGGAACGCCCCGGACAAGGGCCCGACCGTCTACAAGATCAATGACAAGGGCATTACCTCGAACTGGGGCGGCTGGTGGGATGATCCCAATCAAACCTGGTGGGAGGTGCTGCCAGTGGATACCGGCTGGGTTGTCGGCCAGGTCTTTGTCAACAATGAGGATCTGACCTGGGGCGTCGAGATGAAGATTTACGTCCCGCAGATCGCTCTCGGTACCCGCATCGGCTTTAATATTGGCGGGGCGGCAGCGACTCCCGATACCACGGCCGTACCGTGGGAATGGGGCGAAGGCACCTACGCCTACTACGCCTGGCATCCCCAGCCCGGCGACACCGCCGTCGGTTATCCCAGCGACTATATCGCCGGGGATATCCAGCGCCGCGCCAAGTGCTTCGGCATGCTGACCTTCAAACAGAGCATCACCGGCGTCAATGACTATGAGCTCGAACGGGGAAGCCTGCCCGAAATGTTCACCCTGACCCAGAACTATCCCAACCCCTTCAACCCGTCGACCACGCTGACCTACCGGCTCCAGAAGGATGCCCGGGTCTGCATCGATGTTTATAATGTGCTGGGGAAAAAGGTGGGCAATCTGGTCGAACGCAGGCAGGCGGCCGGCACCTATTCGGTGAAATGGGACGCCGGCGATCTGGCCAGCGGCATCTATTTCTTCCAGTTGCGGGTTAATGATCAGTTGATTTCGTCGCGCAAGGCCATGCTGCTCAAATAATGGCCGGATTTTCCGAAACAAGCTGAAATACTCCCGAGCGGACTCCCCGGCCGCAGAACCGACCGGCTCGCGGCCGGGTGTCCTCGGGATACGACACTGAACAAAGCATTCATAATAGCCAGGTGACCGCCATGAAAGCTGCGATACTGCACCGCCCCGGCAAGTTCGTCATCGAGGAACGGCCGATTCCCTCCATCACGCCCGACCAGGTGCTGGTGAAAACCACCGCCTGCGGGGTCTGCACGGGAGAGGTGGAGATGTGGGAGGGCAAGAATCCCGGCATCAAATTTCCGATCTTCATCGGCCACGAAGCCTCAGGCATCATCGAAAAGGTTGGCGCCAATGTCCGGGAATATCAGGCGGGCGATCATGTGGCGGCCTGGATCGAAGGCCAGGGCTATGCCGATTATTTTGCGGTTCATTTCGGCTCCCTCTACCGCCTCAGGCCCGAAACCCCGATGGAACTGGCCCTGGGCGAGCCAATCGCCTGCGCCGTCAACGGTGTGCGCAAGGCGGATGTGCAGTTCAACCAGAGCGTCTGCCTGGTCGGCTGCGGCTTTATGGGCTTGATCATGTTGCAGGTCTTCCGTGCGCGCGGCGCGGGGATGATCATTGCCGTCGATACGCGCGAGGAGATCCTCCAGCTGGCGCAGCAGCTCGGCGCCGCCTACACCTTCAATCCGCGCACCGCCGATGTGGCCCAGGCTGTCCGGGACCTTACCGGCGGCAAGGGCGTCGATATCGGCGTCGAAGCGGCGGGCCGCCAGGAGACCCTCGACCTGACCGCCGCCCTGGTGCGCATGGAGGGCAAGCTCGAGGTCTTCGGTTTTCACCAGGGTGGTCCCCGGCAGGTGGATTGGGGCTACTGGAACTGGATGGCCTTCCAGATCGTCAACGGCCATTCCCGCAGCGCCCATCTCTACATCGAGGGCATGAACATTGGGCTGGAATTGATGGAAGCGAAAAAGCTGGTGATGAAACCCCTGGTCACCCACCGCTTCCCTCTGTTCGAGATCAATGAGGCCTTCCGGACCGCTGCCGGAAAGAGCCCGGGCTTTATCAAGGGGGTCATTGTTTTTTGACCGTTTTCATCCGTGGAGGTTTGGCTATGAGAACAGGACGTAGAATGAACTGGTGGCCGTTCAAGAACGAGGTCCTGCTTGTTCTCCTGTTGCTGCAAGGGATTCTTCTCAGTCCCGGCGCACTCCATGCTGCGACCTGGGGCAAGATTGCCGGCAGGATTACTGATGGCAGGACGAAGGAACCCCTGCTTGGGGCCAACGTCATTGTCACCGGGACGAACCTCGGAGCGGTCACCGACCTCTCCGGGGATTACTACATCGCCAACATCGCCACCGGGACCTACACCCTCAAGGTGACGATGGTGGGCTTCAAGAGCGTGACCATCAAGGAGGTCCAGGTGCGCATCAACCGCACCACCGAGGTCAATTTCACCCTCGAGCAGTCGGTCCTGGAGGGTGAGGACATCGTCATCATTGCCGAACGCCCCCTCATCGAAAAGGACAATACCTCCTCCAACATGATCCTCGCCAGCCAGGAGATCATCTCCCGCCCGACCACGGAATTCATGGACGTCCTGACCACGCTGCCCAGCATCAACCTCGAGAACGGCGAGCTCAAGTTCCGCGGCGGCACCCTGGACCAGGTGGCCTTTATGATCGATGGCACGCGGGCGCAGAATCCGATGAACCACAGCCCCTACACCAACATCAACCTCAGCTCCATTGCCGAGGTTGAGGTTATTACCGGCTCATTCAATGCCGAGTATGGCGAGGCGATGTCAGGCGTGGTCAACGTCGTCACCAAGGAGGGATCGGACCGCTACTCCCTCTTCATCGACGGCCGCTACACCCCCCCCGGCAAGAAGCACTGGGGGGATGCCCTCTATGACCTGAACTCAGATCTTTACTGGGAGAACAGCCACGCCCGCCATCCCGAATGGTGGATCGAGAATACCGACCAGTGGGTCGATCCCTCTGGCACCTACGGATATGATCCCGGCTGCCTCTGGACCCCGGAGCAGGCCTTCCAGGATTATCTCCGCACCCATCGGCCCCTCACCGACTATACCAAGCGGGCTGGCTACCAGACCGAGATCAGCGTGGGTGGTCCCATCCCCCTCGTTAAAAACCTTAGCTTTTACGCCACCGGCAAGATCCGCTCCCAGGCCCCCCTCATGGGCAATGCCTACCGCGACGAGGGTCGCTTCTTCGACGGCACCCTCAAGCTGAGCTATCAGCTGGCCCCCTCAATGAAACTGGTCCTCTCCGGTTTCGGCGGCAAAGAGGAGAGCTGTTGGGGCATGGAGTGGGTGGATTCCTGGTACACCCAGCGCTACGGACTGAATTCGCGCTATGCCTATTACGATTTCGCCGGGCTGCCGAACAACAGCACCGACGGCCAAACCCTCACTTTTCATCATGTCCTCAGTCCCAAAACCATGTACGAGATCAAGCTCAACCGCGTCCATGCCAAACGCAAGACCTGGACCTTTCCTGAGGACTCGGTGGGGTGGGAGTCAACCGAGGCCATCTATGACTTTTTGCGCGCCACAGATGAGAATGGCTATTCCATCCAGGGCGGATATATGAATGCCATCGGCTATCACACCCTCGGCTACTATTACCGCTACGACGACGACAACACCGAATACAACCTCACCGGCTTTCTCGGCAGCACCATCAACAAATACTGGTATCTCAAGACCGGCGTCGACCTCTCCTACTACAACCTCGACCATTTCAACCAGGCCAAGGCCCCCAACCGGCGGGATGACCGGACCTATAATCCCTATCAGGGAGCCCTCTATTTCCAGAACAAGCTGGAATTCGGCGGCCTGATCATGAACGCCGGCCTGCGCTTCGATTTCTACAATCCCAATGACTATGTGTATACCAATATCTTTGATCCCCTCAATGCCGAAGCGAAAAAGACTAAAATCTTCACCCAGCTCAGTCCACGCCTGGGCATCTCGCATCCCATCGACGAGCGCACGGTTCTCCATTTCTCCTATGGGCATTTCTTCCAGCGCAGCTCCTTCGGCGACTATGGCGAGGGCAATGTTTCGGGCGACCAGCAGGGGAGTCTGACCACCTTTATCATTGACGGTTCCAACTTTCCCTGGGTGCTGGGCAACCGCGAGGTGCGGCCACTCAAGACCATCGCCTATGAGGTCGGCCTCGAGCGCAACTTTGCCGATCAGTTCGTGGTGGATATCACCGGCTATTACAAGGATATCCGCAACACCATCCGCACGACCACGATCGAATCGCCATTCGGCGTCTATACGACCAACGGCAACGGCAACTATGCAGATGTCAGGGGCGTCGAGCTCTCCTTGCGCAAACTGCCATTGGTCGGGCGCTTCGGGGCGGTTTGGGGTTATGCCAATTTTACCCATCAGATCGGTATTTACGGCAGCAGCGGTGATCCTGATGTCATCCGCGGCGACGGCAGCGTGCGCTATCCCGCCAGCGGGGACGTCATCGCTCACAACAATCCGCGCGTGAAGGCGGGCTTTTCTTACCAGACCCCGGACGGCTCATCGTTCATCGGCAAGATCCTGCAGGATCTCACCATGTCGGTCAACTTTGAGGCGATCTTTCCCAATGAGAAGATCAGGTCGGATTATTTTCTTTACGACGGCGTGCGCTACATGCGCCCGGCCGACAAGCACACCTCGCTCCGCGTCAAGAAGGAGATTTCCATGCCCGGCATAGGCCTGCGCGTCAATCCCTACGTCGAGGTGCACAACCTTTTCAATGAGAAATGGCTCAATCTGGCGACCTTTGAGAACGCCTCCTATGATGATCAGGCCAGGTTCGCCTCGAGCGGATTCAGCTATATTCCCGCGTTCGACATGACCGGGGCGCCCATCCTGGCTGCGGCGCAGTACCGCAATCTGCCGCGCTCAATCATGTTCGGTGCGACATTCGAATTCTAGTTTGCCATGGAGATGCTATGAAGAAAGCGCATGTTATCCAAAGCATGGCCGGATGGCTGCTACTGCTCATCTTCCTGATGATGACTGGCGGCAGCTGGGCGCAGACCATGACCGAACAATCCCACAAACGCGGCAAATTATGGGAGAACATCAGCAGTGACGGCTGGATTGGCAGCCTCGGGGCCTGGGATTTTCTGGTCTCCATGCCCCTCGGCCTCTATCCGGGATTCAAGGACTATTATCACCCCGTCGGCAATGAGAACAAGGCGGTCAACACCTACGCCAACGCCAATTTTCACAACTTCCGCAGCGGATGCTGGATCGTCGCCAAGGATTTGATGACCCCGGGGCCGCCTCCCAAGAATGCGCCGACGCCCACTGACTATCAGGCCTTTCTCTCCGGTCTGCAGGAGGATACTTACGGCATCGAGCTGCCTCTCAAGAACCTGCCGATGCGCACCAACTATATCGAGTCTCCGGATTTCGATCCCCTGCTTCCTGAGGAGATGACCGACATCACCTTTCACACCAATACCGGCGTGAGCGTGACCAGGCGCACCTACGTCTGGAGCTTTCCAGGTTACAGCGATTTCATCATCTACGACTATCTCTTTGAAAATACAGGAATCATGGTCTCTGATTTCACCAGCGCGGTGGTCCCCGATTTTCCCCAGCAGGAGCTCAAGGATCTCTATTTTGTTTTCCATTCCGGTATCTCGGTTTCGACCAAGAGCAACATCAATTTCGGCGCCGAACTCTCGCCCATCCACGCCGGCGGTTTCGGTTGGGAGAAGAAATGGTACCACGATTATTATCACTCCTTTGACGACGGCACCCTGGTCTTCTCTACCAACTTTAACGGCGGCAAGGAACCGCCCCCCTGGTGGGATGCCAGCGCGCTCAAGGAGAACCAGATCTGGAAGAACTATTTCGGTGAGGAGCTGATGAGCCCCTCCGCCTTCGGCTGGCTCGCCCTTTATGCGAGTCCGCGGGATGGTCAACCCCGCACCTCGCCCAAGCCGGATGTTTTGCGCATCGATTCCCACAAGGGTGGGAGGTTTCAGGGCATGGACCTCGACCTGGAAAAGATGACGATTGGCAATTTCCGGCCCAAAAAGACCTTTTATGATTTCGCTCAGGTTCCTGACCTGCAGGATAAGCTGGGCAACACCGGCAACCGCTTCAACTTTTTTACCTTTTCGTATGGGCCTTACAATCTGTCCCCCGGCCAGCAGGCCCGCTTCATCCTGGCCGAGATCGCCGGCTGCCTGGATTACCGCGATGTAGTCAATGGTGATCCCCAGGGGCATTTCCCGGACAGCACTATCATGGCCATCCGCCGCAACGCTGTCTTCGCCCGTAATGCGGTCAAGTGGGGAATGGGCGAGGAGGTGAACGGCATGCTCCTGGCCGCCGATATCCCCGAGCCGCCGCCCGGCCCCAACTGCGTCGCTGCCAATGTCTCCTACAGCACCGAGGTGCCCCTGGTGCGCGTGGCCTGGGACAAGGCCGCCGAAACCGCTGTCATCAAGGACGCCTCGGGCGGGGTCTTTTACGACGGCAGCACTGACCTGGACGGCTACCGCATCTACCGCTCAAGCGATTTCCAGTTCCTCAACGAGACCGAACCGCCGGTATTCCGCGGCGCCTACTGGGACCTCATCCTCGACATCCCGCGCGCAGAGTTCGCCAAATACTGGAACGAATCCGAGCAGCAGTATATCCTGATGGATTCCACAGTGGTCTTCGGCTTCCGCTGCGGCTATTATGTCGCGGCCTATAACGAAAATCCGCGCCCCTGGACCTCCGCCAACGGCACCGTCGTGACGGACCTGCCCGCACTCCAGAACGGAGACTATAACCGCACCAATCCGGTTGCCGCATCCCCGGGCCCGGTCAACACCTTCGACATCTATGTTGTTCCCAATCCTTACATCTTTAATGATCCCGACCGCAGTTTCGGCATCAACGATCCCTACCGGATCGAATTCCGCAGCCTTCCCGAGAGCTGCACCATCCGTATCTATACCCTCTTCGGCGACCTGATCAGCACGATCGAGCATGAGCCGGACCGGTTCGGCAACCTCTCCGGCAGCGCGGTCTGGAATCAGAAGAGCGATTCCGGCCTGCTGGTGGCCCCCGGCCTCTACATCTATCACATCGAATCCCGTACCCCCGGGGTCGACAGCCGGCTGACGGGCAAAATAATGATTATTCGCTAAGCCATTCAAGGATGGGATAAGATATGAAAAGAAGCCTCTCATTTGCGGTTCTGCTCTCGCTGATTGCCGCATCAGCCCTCTTCGGTTTCAACAAAGGCGGGCGGACGGTGTTCCAGTTCAGCAAGATCGGCGTCGGCGCCCGTCAGGCGGGCATGGGCGAGGCCTGTATCGCGGTTGTGCGCGATGTCAACGCAGTCTACTGGAATCCCGCTAACATCGGCGGTCTGGCCGGCGGACAAGCCGCCTTCACCTACACGCGCTGGTTTGCGGATCTGAATTACCTCACCGCTGCTGTTGGCTACCGCTGGAATGGAGTGGGGGTCTTTGCCCTCTCCTTCGCCGGTCTCGACTACCAGGATATCCAGGAGGCCCTCGTGACCAGCACCTCCGGCGCAGCCGATACACGCACCGGCAAGAACTTCAGCGGCGGCGATCTCCAACTCGGCCTCTCGTATTCGCGTGATTTTACCGACAAACTCTCGATCGGGATTTCCGCCAAGTACTTCCGCGAAGAACTCTTCATCTACAACGTAGGACTCGTCGCCTTCGATGTCGGCACCTATTATGAAACCGGCTTCAAGGGCTTTCGCATCGCCATGAGCGCCCAGAATTTTTCCACCGGATCAGTCAGCTGGCTCGGCAAGGAAAAAAGCGACCGGATCGAGGGTTATGAGATTCCCCTCATTTATCGCATCGGTACCAGCTTTGATCTCATCAACAACGAGAACAGCTTTATCGATCTCGGGCCCGACCATCATCTCCAGCTTGCCATCGACGCCATCAATACCAATGACTATGGCGAACGCTATCACCTCGGTGGCGAGTACTGGTACAATCACTTCATCGCCCTCCGCTGCGGCTACCGCTTCAACTATGAGGAGGGCAATCTGGCCGCTGGTTTCGGCTTGCATCACCAGCTTTCGGGCATGAAGTTCCAGTTCGATTACGCCTACGTCAACTATGAATTTCTCGAATCACCCCACCGCTTTTCGCTGCTGATGTCGTTTTGATCCGGCGGATTAACTGAGGAGAGTTCCTGAATGGCCTTTGCGAAGATTACCCTTGATGGTGAAAAACTGACCCGGGAAAATTTCGCCCGTCCGCCCCGGGAGATGGGCATCCTGCCTTTCTGGTTCTGGAACGGGGATCTGGATGAGCAGGAGATGGAATGGCAGCTGCGCGAATACCGGGACAAGGGAATCCACGGACTCTTCATACATGGCCGCTTTGGATTGAAAGTGCCCTATCTCTCCGAAGGCTGGTTCGAAAGGGTGAAATTTGTCATCCAGGCCGCGCGCAGGATCGGCATCGATATCTGGGTCTATGATGAGATGAATTGGCCAAGCGGCACTGCAGAGCGCCAGGTGCCCGCCAGATATCCCCACCTCAGGCAGAAATACCTCGAGCTGGTCGTTCTCAACGTTGACGGCCCGCTCTTCACTTTCCTTGAAGCGACCGATTCGCGCTACGTCAACACCGGCGATTCACGGCCCATCGCCGCCTTCGCCTGCTCCGCCGAAGAATTCGAAAAGGGCATCACCCATCTCATCGATCTGACCCCCAACCTCTCCTTTAACAAGGTGGTGCCCTGGGAGGCCCCTGCAGGCAAGTGGAAGCTGCTCTACTTTCTCGAGAAGGAGATCGACTATTACATCGACACCCTTGATCCTGAATCCACCCGTCGTTTTCTCGAATTGACCCATGAGGGCTATAAAAAGGCGGTCGGCGAGGAGTTCGGCGCCATCGTTCCGGGCTTTTACACCGATGAGCCGGCGATGTACTACTACCAGGTGGGCGTGGATAACTATGTCGTTCCCTGGTCGAGCAGGATGTTCAAAATCTTCCGCAAACGGCGCGGCTATGACCTGAAGCCATGGCTGCCCGCGCTCTATGCCGACATGGGCGAAAGAACCGCCGCCATACGCTACGATTTCTGGCGTACCCTCACTGAGCAATACGCCGACAGCTATTACAAACAGATTCGCGACTGGTGCGACGAGAACGGCGTGATCTTCACAGGCCATCTCCTCTTCGAGGAGTGGCTGCGCGGACATGCCCGTTGTGAGGGCAATATCTTCAAGTATCTCAAACATATGCACCTCATCGGAGTCGATCATCTCTATCCCAAGATCGGCAGCGAGGAGGAACCTGCTGAGCATGTCTCGCTCAAGATGGCCAGCTCGGCCGCCCACCATTTCGGCAGCACCCGTCTGCTCTGTGAGTCCATGGGGGGAACCTACTGGGATTGCACCCTGGAACGCATGAAATGGATTGCCAACTGGGAGTACGTCCTGGGGGTCAACCTGTTCAACAACCATGGCTACCACTATTCCATCGAGGGCGAGCGCAAGCGAGACTGGCCGCCGAGCCAGTTCTATCACCACACCTGGTGGAAATATTACGGCCGGTTCACCACCTACATGGCTCGCCTGGGCCATGCCCTCTCTGGCGGCCGGCATGTGGCCAAAATACTGATCCTCTATCCGATCAACAGCATCTGGACCAACTATACCCCGCAGGAGCGCAACCGGATAGGCACCCTCATCGAATCAGACTATAACTACCTGACGGACACCCTTTTGCGCCTCCATTTCGACTTTGACTATGTTGATGAGGATGTTCTGATCGATGCCGGGATCGCGGAGGGTAAAATCCGTATCGCGGAGGAGGCGTATGACCTGCTCATCCTTCCGCCTCTGACCCATGTCAAGGCGGATACCTTCACAGCCATCGAAAAGTTCGCCAGCTGCGGCGGCAGGATCATCGCCGATACCCTGCTGCCCCTCGAATTTCTCGAGAGCAGGGAGAATGAAGCCCGGCGGCGGGTGAAAGAGTTGTTCGGCGCCGATCCGCTGCAGCTGCTGCAGCAGTTCGAGTCCGGCGCCCCGCTTGAAATAAAGCGCCTCGGAGAGGGCAGACGCCTGGCCCTGGTGCAGGGCCAGGGTCTGCACCAGCACAAACCCAAGGATGAATTTATGCGCCTGCTCGGGGAGATGCTCACCCCCGATGTGATCATCGGTCACGAGGCGGTTTTTTACCTGCACCGCATCAAGGACGGACACGATCTCTATTTTCTGGTCAATACCCTCCAGCAGGAGCTTGGCAGGGTGGAGGTGAGTTTTGAAAAGAGCGGCACGCCGGAACTCTGGGATCCGGACAGCGGCGAGATCAGACCGCTGCATGTGCATGAAATACGCGACGGCCGGCTGGTTTTGCAGCTCGATTTTCCGCCGGCAGCCTCGCATTTCGTCATCATCAGGGATGAACAGCCTGCTCTGCGGATAATCGGCGCCAGCGTACACATCGAGCGTTTTGACAGCGGCAGGGCAACCGGATATGCCGATGCGCAGGCGAGCGAGCCTTTTATCCGTGTCGATGAGGGAGGAAAACTCCGGGAACTTCACGCCAGGGCGCTTGATCCCCTGCCCGATCTACCGCTGGGCCCGCCCCTCGAATTCAGCCTCGAGGGGGATAACGTGCTCTGCATCTCCCGCTGGAAGATGCGGGTCGAGGAGACCGGAGAGTCCGGGCTTGAGCCCGCCCGGCCCGATTTCAATGACGAGGGCTGGCTCGATGTCACCCTCGGCGCCTGGG
>JAKPUX010000122.1 GCA_029554865.1 bacterium
GTGACCTTCGACCTGATCAACAAGGCGCGGCAGGAGGGATTCAGCGAGGAGGAGATCACCAGCGGCCGCAACTACATCCTCGGCCAGTTTCCGCCCAGCCTTGAAAGCCAGGCGGCGCGGGCCGGAGCCTACACCGACCTCCATTACTACGGCCTCGGCGGCGACTATTACACCCGCTATCTGCAGTCAATCGCCGCGGCCGAACCGGCCCGGGTCAAGGCCATGGCGCAAAAACTCATGCCCGCCGATGCGGTGGTCCTGGTCGTGGTCGGCAAGGCGGCCGAGATCCGCGATCAGCTTGAGAAATTCGCCTCTTTCGAGGTGCGCTCCATCGAGGAGCCGGGATTCTGAAATCTATGTCCAGTCCGCATTACAATACTGAATGGCCCGCCAAGACGCAGAGACGCAGAAAAAACGCTCTTCTCTGCGTCTTGGCGTCTTTGCGCGAATAATTTTAAGGAGGGACCTATGAAAAAAATGATCACTGCTGCACTCATGATGCTGGCCCTGCAGGCGTGGGCGCAGGAGGCTGCGCCCGACACCACCAAACCGGCGCCGCCATGGACCCATACCCTGGTCGGCTCCCTGCTCGGCAACCAGACCACCTTCACCGACTGGAAACAGGGCGGGGAGGACGCCATCGCCTGGAACACCCTCCTCGAAGGCAAATCGGTCTACGACGTCGGCAAGGACAACTGGAGCACCGCCTACCGCTTCGGCTTCGGCAACACCAAACTGGGCTCCAAAAGCACCCGCAAGACCGACGACCGCCTCGAGGCTGAAACCATCTATACCTGGAAGCTCGGCCGCTACGTCAATCCCTATGCCGCCGCCAGCTTCAAGACCCAGTTCGCTCCCGGCTATGCCTACGACGCCAACGACGTGCGCACCCGGGTCTCCAAACTCTTCAATCCGGCCTACCTGACCCAGACGGCGGGCATCGGCTGGCAGTTCCTGCCCCAGCTCAAGGTGCGCCTCGGCGCCGGCCTGCGCGAAACCCTCACCAGCGAG
>JAKPUX010000136.1 GCA_029554865.1 bacterium
CCAGCACATTGTCCACCTGGAAATGGAAGAGGTGACGGATGCCGCGCCGGCGCATATCCTCGAGGAGTTGATGTTTGCGGAGGGCATAGAGGACCCCGCCGTGGCCATCGGGAGAGAGGCTCAGGCGCGCCGGGGATTCGAGGAGGAGCTGGCCGCGAAGGTCAAAAACCGGCAGCATGCGCTGAGGGAAGCAGAGGATGGTGTCGGGATCCTTGCCGAACCAGCTGTTCTGTTTGAAAAAAGCAATGGTCTCCTCATGATTCGCCGGGCTGGTCATGACGTAGAAGGGCAGGGGACGGCCGTACCTCCGCTCCATGGCCACCATCTTTTCGATGTGATACTGAAAGAGGCTGCGGCCGCTGACCGGGCCGACGGGGTATTTCCCCTTGGCGCCGGGATAGCCGAGGCGTGTGCCCTGCCCACCGGCCACGACCAGAACCCCCACCGCGCCATCCGCCAGCAGCTCCTCGCCATGCCTGCGCGCCCGTTCCCATGCCCGCTCCTCCTCCGGGCCTGACGGCAGGGGGATATGGGGCATGGGGGAAAAGCCTTCGAGACTGCCGGCGCCGGCCTCAACCGGCGGCCATGCCCGCTCCCGCTGAGCGGCGATGAATTCCATGTCCAGTGCTTCGAGCTGGTTGAGCAGACCCCGCCGTCCTTCCTCGTCCAGTGCGGGCCAGTAGCGCAGCACCTGCTCCTGCCCCAGAACCCCCAGCCGCTCCTTCATGCGTCGATAGCGCTCGTCCACTCGCCGGGCTCCGCTCATGGTTTCTTTTTATCAGGCCTGCCAGCCGCCCCTGCGGCTTTTGGGGGGCCGCCGCGCAGAGCCAGCTCCAGCACTTCGTCCAGGGTCTCAACGAAATGGAAGGTCATCTCCTTCTTGGCGTGGTCGGGGATCTCCTCCAGATCGTCCCGGTTCTTCGCCGGCATGATGACCTTGCGGATGCCCGCCCGCCGCGCCGCCAGGACCTTCTCCTTGATGCCGCCGACGGGGAGAACCTTGCCGCGCAGAGTGACCTCGCCGGTCATGGCGATGTCGCTGCGCACCGGCCGCTGTTGAATGAGGGAGACCAGGGCGGTGGCGAGGGTCACACCGGCGGAGGGGCCGTCCTTGGGGATGGCGCCGGCCGGAATGTGGATATGGAGATCATTCTTTTCGAAAAAATCCTCTTTGATGCCCAGCTCCTGAGCGTGGGCGCGGATCCAGGAGAGCCCGGCCTGGGCCGACTCCTTCATGACATCGCCGAGCTGGCCGGTCAGCATCAGCCCCTTGGTGCCGCTCATCTGCGTCGCCTCGATGAAGAGGACATCGCCGCCGGTGGGAGTCCAGGCGAGCCCGACCGCCACGCCCGGTTCGTTGGTGCGCTCGGCCACCTCCGAATAGAAACGGCGCGGCCCGAGCAGCTCGACCACGGTCTCCGGCTTGATGGTATAGGGACCGCTTTCCCCGGCGGCGATCTTTTTGGCCATCTTGCGGCAGACCGTCGCGATCTCGCGCTCGAGGTTGCGCACCCCCGCCTCGCGGGTATAGTCGCGGATGATGCGGGTGAGGGCGGACCTGGCGAACTTGATATCCTTTTTGCGCAGGCCGTTTTCCGCGATCTGACGCGGCACCAGATAGGTGACCGCGATTTGCAGCTTTTCCTCCTCGATGTAGCCGGGCAGCTCGAGCACCTCCAGGCGGTCGCGCAGGGCCGAGGGAATGGTGTCGAGCACATTGGCCGTGGTGATGAACATCACCCGGGAGAGGTCAAAGGGTACATCCAGGTAATGGTCAGTGAAGGAAAAGTTCTGCTCCGGGTCGAGCACCTCGAGCAGGGCCGAGGAGGGATCGCCGCGAAAGTCCTGGCCGATCTTGTCGACCTCGTCGAGCATGAAGATCGGATTGTTGCTGCCGGCGTTCTTGATGCCCTGGATGATGCGGCCGGGCAGGGCGCCGATATAGGTGCGGCGGTGGCCGCGGATCTCCGCCTCGTCATGGACGCCGCCAAGAGAGATGCGGATGAAATTGCGCCCCATTGCCCGGGCGATCGAGCGGCCCAGCGAGGTCTTGCCCACTCCGGGAGGGCCGACGAAACAGAGGATCGGACCCTTGGTGTCCGCCTTGAGCTTGCGCACGGCCAGATACTCGAGGATGCGCTCCTTCACCTTGATGAGATCATAATGATCCTCATCCAGCACTTCGCCCGCCTTGTTGATGTCAAGATTGTCCTCGGTGGCCTTGGCCCAGGGCAGGGCCACCATCCAGTCGAGGTAGGTGCGCGCCACAGTGTATTCGGCCGCGCCCGGCTGCATCTTGCTCAGCCGGTCAAGCTCGCGCATGGCCTCCTTTTCCGCCTCCTCGGGCAGCTGGGCCGCCTCGATTTTTTCGCGCAGTTCCTCGATCTCGGCCGAACGCTCATCGCCCATCCCCAGCTCTTTCTGGATAGCACGCAGCTGCTCGCGCAGGAAATACTCGCGCTGATTCTTGCCCAGTTCGGTCTGCACCTTGTCCTGGATCCTGGAACCCATCTCGAGGACCTCAAGCTCACGGTTGACGTAAACAGTGAGCCGCTTGAGCCGCCTTTTCACATCCACGGTTTCGAGGATCGTCTGCTTCTCTTCCAGGGTAAGGTTGAGGTTGGAGGCGACCAGATCGGCAAGCTTGTCCGGATTGCTGGTGTTGACCACCACCACCTGCAGTTCATCCGGCAGCTGCGGCACCAGGCTGACTACCTTCTGAAACTGAATGGCGACGTTGCGCTTCAGGGCCTCCAGCTCGGTGGAGGGGGTGTAGCGCTCTTCCAGCTTCTCCACCTCCCCGATGAAATAGGGGGTCTCCTGCACCAGCCGCTTGACATGGATGCGCGAAAGCCCCTGGACCAAAACGCGCAGGGAGCCATCCGGAAATTTGAGCATGCGCAGGATGATCGCCGCACAACCGTATTCGAAAACATCCTTGAGTCCCGGATCCTCTACCTCGGCCTCACGCTGGGCGACCAGCCCGAGGATCCGTGAACCGGCAATGACGTCGTTGATCAGCTGGACAGACTTTTCCCGCGCCACCACCAGAGGGGTGACAATATTCGGAAAAACCACCGTATCACGCAAGGGCAGGATCGGCAGCTGCTCCGGAATCCTGGCCACATTGATCTCTTCACCTGCAACTCCAGCCGGCACATCCATATTATCATCCATATCTACTCCAATCTCATCCAGTTTCAATAAAGCCCCCGGTCGCCGCTCACTCATCCGGCTCGATGCTGCTGATCGGGATCTCGACAGCCCGCTCATCCTTGGAGATGACCACCTGCAGCACCCCATCCTCGAGCGTGGCGGTAATTTCATTGTGTACCACGCTCTCGGGAAGAGCGATGACCCGCAAAAAATGGCCGTACTGCAGCTCGAGCTGATGATAGTAGATGCGCTCCTCCGGCCGCCTTTCTGCGCGGACCCCGCTGATGATCAGCCTGCCGCCCTTGAGCTCGATGTTCACATTCTCCCGGGCGACACCGGCGAGCTCGACCCGTATCTTCACCTGCTGCTCACTCTCGAGGATATCGGTGTTCGGTTTCCACCAGGAGCTGGCCGGGGCTTCCGCCTCCGGACAGTAGTAGGTGCATCTGCGGCTCCTCAGCCCGCCGCGATCGCTCATGTCGCGGATGACGCGCAATACTTGTATGGGCATGTCACCAGGCCTCCATGACTCTCCCCCAAACGCTCCTGTTATCGCAGCCCTGCGGCTGCAAGAGAGATAATTCCGTTTTCCGCTCAAATATTCCCGCCGGACGGCGCCGGGCCTAACTGATCTCCTTGATCCGGTCGAGGTCCTCATCCTTGCCTAAAAGTACCAGGGTATCACTGTCCTTGATCACCCAGTCAGCGGTGGGGATCAGAACCACTTTTTCGGGGATCCACTCCTTGACCAGGAGCACGGTGACTCCATAGCGGTTGCGCAGATCGAGCTCCCCGAGGGATTTGGCGACGAAAGGCTTGGGCGGAGCGATCTCGATGATGCTGATGCCCTCGGTAAGGTTGATGGCGTGGAGATAGTACTCGCTCTCCAGGGTATGCGCCAGCCGCATCGCCTCATCCCTTTCCGGAAAGACCACCTGTGTAGCGCCGATGATATCGAGGATCCTGCCATGGTCATTGGTGATGGCCTTGGCGATGATCTTTTTCACCTTGAGTTCGCGCAGGAAGAGGGTGACCAGAATGCTGGCATCGATCTTTTCGCCCATGCTCACGATGACGCCGTCCAGCTCGGCCAGACCCAGACCCTCCAGGGTCTCCTTGTCTCCGGCGTCGGCGATGACGGCCCGCTCGACAAATCCCCGCACCTTGTCGATTTTCTCCTCATCGATGTCGATGGCGAGGATGTGGTGGCCGCGATGGCTGAGCTCCTTGGCCAGATAATGGCCGAAGCTGCTTAGTCCGATAATGGCAAAGGATTTCATGGTTTCCGTTTCTATGTAATGTTAACCGACGATTACATTCTCTTCCGCATAGCGCACTGGCAGGCTCTTCTGCGAGGCGATCGAAATGGCCAGCGTCACCGGTCCGATCCTGCCGATATACATGAGCAGGATGATGATCAGTTTCCCCCCGTCGCTCAAGCGTGGGGTGAATCCCATGCTCAGGCCAACCGTGCCGAGGGCTGAAAAGGCCTCGAAGACGATCTCGACCATGGTATTGCGGGCGAGGGGATCTGGGGGACCGCTGCTCTCGGTGACGGCCATGAGCAGGGCGGCCAGGCTGACGGCCATCACCCAGAAAAAGCTGATTCCGATCGCCTTGGTGACGATCTGCTCGGGGATGCCGCGTTCGAAGATGCGCACCTGTTCCTTCGAGCGCAGCCGTGTGAAAAAGGAGGCCATGATGATGGCGAAGGTCGTGGTCTTGATCCCGCCGCCGGTGGAGCCCGGCGATGCGCCGATGGCCATGAGGATGATGAGCACGATCAGTGCTCCATTGGTCAGCTTGTCGATCGGCAGGGAGTTAAAACCCGCTGTCCGGGCGGTGATGGACTGGAAAAAGGAGCTGAGCAGCTTGCCCCCGGCATCAAAGCCCCGCATCGTGTTATCGCCCTCAAAAAAAAGCAGCAGGCAAGCGCCGATGAGGATGAGCCAGCCGGAAACCCCCAGGGCGATCTTGCTGTGCAGGGTGAGGCGCTTTCGCCCCCGGGGCCGCCAGTAAAAAAGATCATACAGAACCCAGAATCCCAATCCCCCGAGTACGATCAGAACCATCACCGTGAGGCTGATGGTCACATCGGAGGCATAGCCCATCATGTTCGAATTAAAGGGCGAAAAGCCGGCATTGCAAAAGGCGGAGACGCTGTGAAAGATCCCGAGCCACAGGGCCTTCCCCAGACGGTAATCCTGACTGAAACGCAGGGTCAGAATGACTGCCCCGATCCCCTCGATAAGCAGGGTGCCGATGACGGCAAATTTGAGCAGGCGGCCCAGATAGGGAACCGGCTGGCTGCTGATGCTGTTCTCGATCAGATCGCGCCCGCGCATGCTCAGCCGTCCGGCCAGAATGTAGGCAAAAAAAGTGGAAAAGGTCATGATCCCCAGCCCGCCAAACTGGATGAGCAGAAGGATAACCACGTTGCCGAAAAAGGTGTAAGTGGCGGAGATGTCCAGCGGAGCCAGGCCGGTTACACAAGTCGCCGATGTCGAGATGAAGAGAGCATCGATGAGACGTGCGTTGGGGTCCAGCTTGCTGACCGGCAGGGCAAGCAGCAGCGTCCCAACCAGAATCAGGAAGAGAAAGCTGAGCGCCAGGATATGGGCTGGATGAAACTGGCGGGCGATTTTTTGCCAGAATTGTAATGTTGCCTTCATGAGTTCCTTCATATAAAAAAGGTGAACAGTCGCCTGTTCACCTCATAGTATACATAAAAATGGGAAAAGAAAAAAGCAAATTTAAATCATGACTTGAAGATGGGATCGAGATGGCGGACCGGACAGGGATAGCCCCCGTTCTGATACTCACAGTCCCCCCAGTAAAAACACTGCACCGAACAGATGGTTTCGCTCTCCCGGATCTGCTGGGAGGGATACTCCTTGTTCTGCTGCTTGACCTGGCGCAGCACCCGGCGCTTCTCCTTGAAACCCGCCCAGCCCGTCTTTTTGAGCAGGCCGACGGTAATCAGCTTGGCCAGGTTTTTGGCCGCCCGCGAAGTGGGGTCATCCACCACGAAGGGGCGCAGCTCCTTGACCGCCCGGCGCACGCTCTCATCATGCTCGACATAGCCGAGAAAATTCATCTTCATCGCCAGCAGCTCCTCGACCGCCGTGTGCAGGGCAACCCCCTCCTTGACCTCATCCTCGGAATGGACCATGTTCAGGATCAACGAGGGGGTAAAGCCATCCAGAATACCCTGGATTCTCTTCGCCGCAGCGGGATCCTCTCCGGCAAGCTTTTGCAGCGCGGCGCCGACAGACTGCGACATCCGCCCCGAATCGGCAAAGACCTCCTGCTCCAGCCGGTTGATCGCATCCGGATCATCCTTGAATTCGCGCGTGAGCTTGCGCATGAGCGCGATCTTGAGAAAATTGAAGGTCTCCTGGATCGCCATGGGCTCCGGCGTCGTCACCGCCAGCCCGTGGTCAGCCGCAAGGAAAAAGTCGATGACGTTGTAGGACGAGCCCGCCCCGAGATCAAGGAGGATAAAGTCCGCATCGATCTTGCGCAGCTCATTGATGAAACGCAGCTTCTGGGAATAGCGCGGATTGGCGAGGCCCAGGGTGCCACAGGCGCCGCTGATCAGCTTGAGATTCTCTATGGGGGTATCGAGAAGGATATCGCTCAGACTCTCTTTTTGCAGGGAATAGAAATGGTAAAAGGTATACTGCGGTTCAAGGATTCCCATGCAGGTGTGGAGATTGGCGCCCCCCAGATCGGCGTCCACCATCACCACGCGGTAACCCAATGCCGCCAGGCCGATGCCAATCGAGGCCGTGAGCACAGTCTTGCCCACCCCGCCCTTGCCGCCGCCGATGGCGTAAACCATACGCTCGGAGGGTGTGCTCACCGGCCCCGGAAAAAGCTTGCGCAGCTCCTCGAGATGGCCGGCACGAACCCATTCATTGCTGGCCTCGCTGAAGACCAGGTCGTCCTGGTCGAATGAACCTTCCGTGACCAGCTTTTTTAATTCATTATAGGAGTACGGGCCTAGCTGTTGATCCTTGATCTTGATGAAGACGGACATGATGCTCTCTTGCTTTCGTCAAATAGTGCGATGATGCAGCCTGTGCAGACGCTGTCCGTGCGGGAAATGCGGCACCCCCGGCAACCTCCTTGCTTCATGTAGCTACTGAAAATTAGGTGTCAAGCATCACATTTGCGGAAATATTTTTCAACTCCTCACTGGTTTTGTGCCGGCGGCGGCTCTTTGCCGTCCGCTTCGCTCTCCAGCTCCTCCTCGTACTCCTCCTCCCGGTCCCTGCGCTCGAGCAGATTCACCTCATCCTTGTGTTTGCGCATGGAGAGGTAGGAGAGGAGATGGGCCGCATTGAGGGTCGAAAGGCCATAGGAAAATACCCATCCCGCCAGGAAGAGCAGGCTGAAGGCATAAAGATACCCGGAAACCGCCACCGTCGGCCGCGCCAGCTCCTGCACCGGCAGATAGTAGAACTCCTGGGTGAAATAGAGCAGGGGGGTAAAGCCGCGAAAGAGCCAGAAGAGCATCCCCTCTCCCGCTGCGGTCCACGCCTGGACAAGCGCCTGGCCGTTATTGGCCAGGTCGGCATAGTTGCCGCCCATGAAATAGGAGAAAAGAGAGTTGGTGAGCCCCACAGCCCGTTTGCAGAAAAAGGCGAGAACGCCGAGTGCAAAGAGAGCCAGAAGAACGGAGAGCAGCTCGTAGATCAGCAGCCGCCAGGGCTGGTTCCAGACCAGCGAAAAGAGTTGAAAAATCGATTCAAAGGCATCCTCGTCGGTCGCGGCGATCACAGCAGGGGCGTACAATAACGCGACCAGCAAAACCATCCCGAAGAAAATCATCAACAGGGCGAGGACGAACCAGATAACCGCCAGGAGAGCAATGCCCAGCTCCCCGGCCCAGGGAATCCGCCCCGCCAGACCGGCCAGCCAGGCACCGCCGATGAAGAGCAGCATCAGCAGCCCGAGCACCGTCGGGGTCATGATCACCGCTCCGAGCTTGCGCCAGGCGAAGGCATAGGCCTTGCGCCAGCTGTAGAAATGTTCGCCCTTGCACGACATGTAGAGGGCGCGTGCATGCGCCGTCTGGGCGATCAGCAGCGCACAAAAGGCGGCCGCGGCCGCCAGCCCCTGCAGAAGCCAGCTGTACCAGGGGAAAGAATATCGGGAGGCGGAAAGCGCTGGCAAAAGACCAAATCGGCTCCAGATTTCCCCCGGAGCAGGGCCGGCCAAAAGCAGGGCCAAAAAGGTGAGCAAAAAATAGGTCAGCCATCCCGCCGCGATCCCGACCAGCAAGATCCACATCCGCTGGAGGCTGAACGCCAGGCGAGGCGCACGAAAAAGATCGCGAAAATCAAACCGCAACGATACCATAACTCCTCCCAAATCTCCGGTGTGCGATGCGCCACCATAGTATACCACATTTTTTACAAAAATCCAACGGGGTTTCGCTATTTCCGGCCAAAGGCGCGCAGGCGTCGCATCGCCTCATCCTCGAGGGCAGTCATGATCTCCTTCTGGCGGACATCTCCGTCCTCATAGCCGAGGAGGTGGAAGATGCCGTGCGCAGTCAGCCGCTGCAGCTCCTCGCCCGCACTCACCCGGTATTCCCGGGCCTGCCGCAGGGCGGTCTCGAGGCTGATATAAACCTCCCCTTCCAGCACAGGCTCCTCCGCCGTGGTCAGATTGCAGGAGATTACATCCGTGCTCCCGCTGCGCTGGAAGATGCGCCGGTTGAGCCGGATGATCTCCTCCTCCGGCACCACGATGATCTGCACCCGCCACCCCCCCTGAGGGCGGGCCTGCTCAAGAATGAGTTCCGCGATCAGGGTCAGCTCACCGGCGGAGATCTCCGGCTTCTTGCAGCCATCGACGAGGCTCACCTGCCGGGGCAGAGTCAGCTTGCTCATCACTCCCCCTCGTCGTCCGTGTTCTGGTTGGGATAGGGAATGCGGCGGTGAAAGCGCGCATTGAGGGTCTTCTGAAAGGCCTCCGAAATCCGCGCGAGATCCTGCAAGGTCAGGGGCGAGTTGTCGAGTTCGCCGCTCTTGAAGCGTTCATCGATGATCTGGTCGACGATGTTCTTGATCCGGCTGTAGGAGGGATCGCGAAGAGTGCGCGAGGTGGCCTCGACCGCATCGGCGAGCATGACGATGGCCGATTCGCGGATGCTCGGGCGGGGGCCGGGATAGCGGAATTCATCCTGGGGAACCGCCCCCTCCCCCTTCTGCTCGACGGCCTTTTGGTAGAAATAGTGCATCAGGCTGGTGCCGTGATGCTCCTCGATGAAGGCGCTGACCGCCGGAGGGAGGTGATACTGGGCGGCCATCTCCGCGCCGCGCCGGACGTGATTCTGCAGGATCAGGGAGCTCATCGTCGGGGTCAGCTTTTCCTGGGGATTACGTCCGCGCATCTGATTCTCGACAAAATATTCCGGTTTTTCCAGCTTGCCGATGTCGTGGTAATAGGCGCCCACCCTGGCCAGCAGGGCGTTCGCCCCGATCGCCTCGGCCGCCGTTTCGGCGAGATTTCCTACCGAAAGGGAGTGGTGATAGGTCCCGGGGGCCTGCAGGGCCAGCTGTCGCAAAAGGGGATGGTTGAGGTCGGAAAGCTCAAGCAGGGTCATGTCAGTGGTGAGGTGAAAGGTGCGCTCGAGCAGCAGCACCAGGGCATAAGCGATGATTGGAGAGATGAAGCCGTTGATGAAGCCCAGCCCCCAATCGCGCAGGATTTCCTGGAAGGATTGATAGTTGAGCAGGTCGTGCACGGTGATCGAGAGCAGATAGGCGGCCATCACCACCCCCATGCTACGCAAAACCCAGTTGCGCGTCCTCACCCGGCTGACCGAGAGGATCGCCATGGCGCTGACAAAGATGGAGATATAGGCGATGCCGAACTCATTGCCGCGCATCGCCCCGACCAGCAGACTGACCGAAATGGCATAGAGCAGCCCCACATAGACATCGAAGAAGATCGTGATGATCATGGCCCCCGCCGCCACCGGGATGAGCAGCGGAGAGAGATTGAGCTGGGTGACCAGAAAAGTGAGCCCGGCCGGCAGCAGCACAATCAGGGCGATGAGCAGCAGCTGTTTGGGGGCGTTGGCGATCTCCCCCCTTCCCTGCCACAGGAAAAAGAGCAGGATGCTGAGGATGAAAAGCGAGTTGCCCCATTGGCCCAGGCCATGCAGAAGGCGGCTGATAAGGCCCTTCCCCTCGCCGCGCTCGGTCTTGGCGGCGGCATAGGAGTTTAGTTTTTCGATATGCTCGCGGGTGATGCGCTCGTGTCCGTCGATAATGCGCTCCCCGGCCAAAACCTGGTCCTTGGCGAGCGGCACCAGGGCGACGGCCTCCTCCATTCTCGTCTGGGTCTCCGCCTGGTCATAGATCAGGTTCGGCGAGAGGAAGGCCAGTGCCATCTTGTAGCCGATCTTGGACTGTGCATCGTCCAGCTGCTGGCTGATGCGCAGCTTCTCGGGGACCTGCTGCCGCAGCTCATGAAGCCCGAGGATGAACTCGCTGTTTTCGAATACCTCGAGGCCGCGATAGCGGATGGAGAAGCGGGCCGGCAGGGGGGAAAAAGCGCTTCGCTCGACGCTGAGGATGCCGGCGGTGTAACTCTCGCGCAGCAGCTTTTCGACCGCTGCAGCGATAGCGCGGAGCTGATACCCCCTGCGGTTCTCCTGGGAGCCGCCCTCCCCACCCGCGGAACCGGACATGAGATTGACGATATCCTCCTCGGAGAGGATGATCCCACCCTCCTGGAAGACCCGGCTCACTTCATCGGCAATCATCACGCCGCTGCGGAGGACCATGCCCGCACGCTGCACAAAGAGTTCCAGGTGTTCGAGCTGCGCCTCCGCGACCGAATCCACGCGGTCAAATACCGGCGCCACCTCAGCCCGGGCCTTCCTGAGGTCCGCCTGATACTCCTCGTGGCTCTTGTTGACCGGAAATGTGAAAGAGGCGATGATCTCCGGGCCGATGTAGACCCGACCCTCGCGCAGACTCGAGAACTGATAGGACTTTTCCCCTGGGAAGAGGATGGCGATGAAGGCGGCCAGGATGATACCGCCGAGGAGCAGATAGCGATGCCGGCGGAACGCCTTCAGCCATTCGCGCCCCCCGTTGGCCCGCCGCTCCTTGCCTTTGCTGCCGTTGAGCAGGGAATTCTTGCCCGAATTCTTGTCAAAGCGCTGATTCATCTTCACTCCAGGTAGTGGCCCATGTCATGTCTGTTTCAGCGTCTCATAGGCTTTGATGATCTGCCGCACCAGCTGATGGCGGACCACATCCCGGTCGGTGAGATAGCAGAAGCCGATGCCGTCGATCCCCTTGAGAATGGACTGGATCTGCACCAGACCCGATACTGCACTGTCGGGCAGATCGATCTGGGTGATGTCGCCCGTGATGATGGCGCGCGAGTTGACCCCGAGCCGGGTGAGAAACATCTTCATCTGCGCCGCAGTGGTGTTCTGCGCTTCATCGAGGATGACGAAGCAGTTGTTGAGAGTGCGTCCGCGCATATAGGCAAGCGGGACGATCTCCACCACGCGGGTCTCGATGAGACGGCGCAGTTTGTCGCCCGGGATCATATCGTGCAGGGCATCATAGAGGGGCCGCAGATAGGGATCGACCTTTTCACGAAAATCGCCCGGCAGAAAGCCGAGGCTCTCGCCCGCCTCCACCGCCGGACGGCAGAGGATGAGGCGGTCGACAAGGTGATCGCGCAGGGCCGCCACCGCCATGGCCACCGCCAGAAAGGTTTTGCCCGTCCCCGCCGGACCGATGGCGAAGACGATGTCGTTCTTCTGGGCGCTGGCGACATACTCTTCCTGACCCGGGGTGCGCGGCTTGATTACGCCCCCCTTGGTATAGACCAGGACCGACTCGGCGCTGGGGGCCGCCTCCGCCATTGTCCCACCCTTTTCGTTCATGCGCAGCACCGTCTCGATGTCCTGCGCAATGACCCGGCCGTTGCGGTTGGCCAGATAAACCAGCTCGCTGATGATCTGTTCGGCCTGCTCCACCTGCTCGGGCAGCCCCCGCAGGATGATCTCATGGCCGCGCACGATCACCTGGGCGTCGAGCTCCCCCTCCAGGAGTCGCAGGTTGGCATCCTGGGCGCCGAGAAAATCGACCGGATCGATGCCGCGCAGGCCGATCCGTTTTTCAACAGGGACAGGTTCGTTCAATGGTTTGTCCGTAATGATGTTTGCTTCACAATAAAAAACTCCCGGTCTCGCCCCAAAGGTGGCAAGACCGAGAGTCCATAATTTCACATGCGCGTGGCGCCTCCTCCATCCTTCATCCCTGCCGTATAGGCTCGGAAATGGGGATGCAGGCGGGATAGATCAGCATCTGCTGCATCGACCCGAACCGCCACTCTGCACGCAGCCTGAAACACTCTCCCTATCTGGGAATGATCAAGACGGTGTGCGGGAAAATGCGATGGGAGTCTCCGCCGATAACCGCCTTGTTCTTTTGATAGATCTTGGTCCAGGCGGAAGGATCGCCGTACACAGCGGGATTGGCGGCGATCTTTTTCAGATTGTCGCCCTTGACCACCAGGTACTCATCCGGGCCGCATTCGCGCTGGATCTTGAACTCCTGCTTCGGGTAGATCAGATCCGGATCCTTGATCTGCTCCTTGTTA
>JAKPUX010000175.1 GCA_029554865.1 bacterium
ACCAGGTAGAGGGCGTAAAAGAGCGAGGCCAGCATGATCGGCGGCACCACCCGGGCGCTCGCCCAGAAGGGCTCGCCGAAGAAGGAATATCCCCCCACGCGCAGACGGAGCAGCTCATCGATGAAGAGGCTCATGAGCAGAAAGAGGGTCAGGCAGGCGGCAACCATGTAGGTGAGGATGCGGCTGAAGATTTTTTTGGCCTCCTTCTCCCGCGAGGTGGCAAGAAAATAGGGCTGCCAGGCGAAGCGGAAGGCAGCCACCAGCAGTCCCATCACCATCCCCACCCTGGCCCCGGCGCTGTAAAGGCCGGCCGCCGCGACCGAATCGAGCCGCTCGAGCAGCAGGCGGTCGGCGCTGTCGAGGAGGGCGATGGCCAATCCCGTGGGCAGGAAGGGAAGGCCGAAGCGGAGGAGTTGGCGCAGCCAGTCCCTGGAAAAATGCCCCCCGCCGCTGCGCAGGAGAAGAGGCACCAGGGCGAGCAGGGTCAGGGCCGAAGCGGCAAGGTTGGCAGCGAACAGGCCCTCCACCCCCATCTTCAGGTGGAGGATGCAATAGAGGTTGGCGGCGAGAAGCGCCAGGGCCGAGCCGGTCTTGATGAGGACGTAGAGCCAGGACTTTTCATCCGCGCGCAGCAGCAGCAGGGGGATAAAGGCGGCGGTATCGCAAAAGAGGATGCCGGCGAGGAGGCGGATGATCATGACCAGGTCAACCCCGGCCGTGCGGGCATCGGCGCCGAAAAACAGGGCAACCAGCCGGGGCGCAAAAAGGACGAGCAGCAGGGAGAAGAAGAGGCTCGAGAGTGAGAGGGTCCACATCGCTGTGGAAAAGATTGCGCGCCGCTCCCGCTCCTGGCTGGCGAGGACGTAAAACCGCATAAAGCCCGCATCCAGACCATAGGCATAGAGCAGGGTGAAGACCGTCAGCCAGGTCATGGCCAGGCCGGCGACGCCGAAGCCGCCTGTGGAAAAGAGATTGGTATAGAGGGGCAGCAGGAAGAAACCGACGGAACGGCTGAGGATATGGCCGATGCCATAGATGGCGGAATGCCTGACCAGGCGTTTGATGGGCTGATAGAGGGACATGATCCGCCGCAAGGTTGGGTGCTAGAGCTGGCCGAACTCCCAAGTGGTCTCGAGCATCGCGCGAAAGTTGGTCACCGGGATATAGTTGGGGATGCTGTTGCCGGAGCCGACGCAGTAGCCGCCGCGCCGCCCCACCTCCTCGATCAGGCTGCGCACAGTGGAACGGATCACCTCGGGCTCGCCGCGCGCCAGCAGGTCCATGTCGACGCTGCCGATCAGCCCCAGGCGCGGTCCGAAAGCGGCCTGCACCTCGCGGATCTCCATCGCCTTGGGCTCAATCGGATGAAGGGTGGTCACCCCCAGCCCGATCAGCTCATCGATCACCTCCCAGAGCCTGCCGTCGCTGTGATAGAGACAGGGCATGGGCCTCGCCTGGCAGAGGTCGCCGATCTTTTTCATCCATGGAAAGAGGTAGCGGCGCAGGGTGGGCGGCGAGATCATCAGGCCGGAAAAGTAGGCGATATCGTCGCTGTAAAAGAGCCCGCCGACGGTCTCGTACTGCGCCATGCGCTCAAAGAGGGCGAAAATGATCGAGCCGACCCGCTCAAAGACTGCCTCCACCAGTGCGGGATCCTCGACCAGGGCGTAGCTGAAGGTCTCGAAGCCCATGAACTCCCAGGTGAAGGTGAAAATGTCGCCGTATTGTCCGATCACCCGCATCTCGGGGGGCATGATCTTCTCGGCCTCGTCGAACCAGCGCAAGGCGGCGTCGCTCACCTCCGCCCACTGAAAGCGTTCAAACTCCTCCCACGAGGTGATGATCCCCTTGCTCTCGGTGCCCCAGTTGCGGGCGCGATCAAGGTCGGTGGCCTCGGAACGGCGCAGCCCCCCCTGCGGCACGGCCGCTCCGGGGTTCATGTTGATGACGGGGGCGAGCTTGATATAGTCATAGCCGGCCAGGCGATAGAAATCGATCTTGTCCTGCAAATTCTGCAGGGGGCGGCCGAGGAACTGGCCCATGACCCCCTCGTCGATACCGAGTTCCATCAGGGGGACACGATCTGCTTTTCCGCCCATCAGGGTGGTGCGCAGCCGGCCGAAATCGGGGCCATAGGGAGCGAAGAGACCGGGCATCAGTCGGATCCTGCCTGGACCACCCCGTTCTCCAGGGTGCCGAGGCCGTCGATGCTGCCCTCGATGCGGTTGCCAGGCTGGATCGGGCCCACCCCCTCGGGGGTGCCGGTCAGGAGGAGGTCGCCGGGTTCGAGGGTCATGTAGCGGGAAATATAGGCGATCAGCTCGGGGATCCCGTAGACCATGTCGGCGGTGCTCCCCTTCTGGCGCACCTCGCCGTCGACCTTGAGTTCGAGGGTGAGGTTGTGAGGATCCGCCACGCTGCCGGCCGGGACCAGCCAGGGGCCGAGGGGACAAAAGGTGTCCATCCCCTTGGCCAGGGTCCAGGGTTTGCCCTTCTTCTGCTCCTCGCGCTGCATCTCGCGGGCGGTGATGTCGTTGGCGATGGTATATCCGGCCACGTGCTCCATGGCCTTGCTCTCGGGGATATTGGCGCCGCGTTTACCGATCACCAGGGCGAGTTCGAGTTCATGATCGACGCGGCCGACGCCGGCCGGGATGCGGATATGGCCCTGATGAGGCAGCAGGCTCGAGGGCACCTTGGCGAAGTACATCGGGGCTTCCGGGACGGTGTTGTTGAGTTCGGCGGCGTGGGCGCGATAGTTGCGGCCGAGGCAGAGGATTTTGGTCGGGCGCTGAACGGGGAGCTGCCAGCTGAAGGGCTCCCTGATGATGATGTCATCGAGGCTGCGATACTCCCTGACCGCGGCGATGACCTCGGCGAAGGTCTCCTCCGAAAAATAATCCAGCTCAACCATGAGCTGGAGAAAGGGCAGCTCCGGAGCCCGGGGAAAATTCTTCAACTCCTTGAAATAGCCCCAGAGCTGGGTGAAATTGAGCAGCCCCTCGGGGGTTTGCACGCCGATACGGGGTTCCCCTTTGGTGGTCAGATAGGAAAAGGCCTTCATCTCCGATCCTCCTGGTGAGTATTTCCGGTCTGGTGGTCAAGTATATCAAACCTGGGAATAATAAGCAAGAAAAATATGGGCCGCGCGGGGAGACCGGGGGCCATAAAAAAAGCCCCGGCGGAGGCCCCTCCGGGGAGGAGGGAACAACGGCCGGGGCGGTGGCCTCAGCGGCTGCGGGGCGGTTGATGGCCCCGGGCGAAGGTGATGATCTGGTCCGCGAGCAGCACCAGAAGAAGCGCACCGGCAAACATCAGAATCGTATTGACGGGGAGGGCGATGCGGCTGCTCATCTCGGCGAGGCGCGGCAGGAAATTGAGCTCCCTGAGCCACTCCCAGGAGAGATTGAATTCCGGCCATTTAAATCTGCGCGCCTCCTGCAGGTACTCCCCGGCCTGCATATAGGGCAGGGAGAGGCTGATGGCCATGATCAGACCGCCGATGATAAGAATGGTGTGGAGCAGGTTCTCATGGAGGGGATCGACGCCCTCCTTTCGGATCCGGCGCATCACCTTCTCGGGCAGGGCCGGGGAGGGTTTCCAGGCCGGTGCGGCCGCAAGAGCGGCGAAGATGGGCTCGTAGGCGTCGAGCCGCTCCTGGCAAAGGGGACAGCCGCGGAGATGGTCGAGTTTGGCCCTGTCCGCCA
>JAKPUX010000195.1 GCA_029554865.1 bacterium
CGCCGGGATGAAATCCTCGATGCCCGGCGCCGGCAGCAGAATAGTCTTCTCCTGTTCCGCGCTCATGTAGGCCGACATCAACAGGGTGGTCACCTCGAGGCCGTCCTCAAAGGTCTCGCTCGGCCGCACTCCGGCCAGGAAACAGTCAACCATATGGCGGTCCTCGACGTCGTAGCCATACTCATTGCCCTCGTTGGAGACCACCGGCATCAGACCCATCTCCGCATTCTGTTTCTCGACCAGATCCTCGCCGGACCTGCCCGCCACCTCGCGGCTGAAAAAGACCTTGAGCCCGGTGTCGAGGGTGTTGACCTGCATCGAATATTCGGGGCCGAGCAGCTCCATCGAAAGGCGCAGGCCGGCGCCGACGTAGCACCAGGAGGTGGTGGTCTCGACCACGACCTGGTTGCCCTCCCGGTCATGATATTCGATCAGGGAACGGGCGAAATCCTCGGAGGGCCGGTTGGTATAATCAAGCTTGCCCTTGCTGTACTCCGCCAGGTGTTTGGCATAGTCGGGGCGCTGCCACTTGAGGCAGTTGGTATAAGCGGACATCTTGACGGGGGTGAGGGCCTCCCGCGGCGCGCCAGGAGGGGTCAGCAGATAGCGGGCGGTCTCCACCGAGTGGCACATCATGTCGTTGAGCACCCCGCCGCCCTGCAGCTCGCCCTCCCAGAACCAGGGCATGTGCGGTCCGGAGTGCTCCTCCGAGGCGCGCGCCAGATAGGGGCGGCCGGTCGCAGCGGCGCCGCGCAGCCAGACGATGTCGCGGCCGCGGATGACGGTGGGGGAGAAGACCTGATTTTCGAGATAACCGTCCAGGAGCCCCGCCTTTTTGGCCAGCTCGACCATCCGGCGCGCCTCGCGCACGTTGCGGCCGAGGGGTTTTTCACAGGCGACCCCGATCAGCTGGCCCTTGCCGCTTATCACCGCCTCGGCGATCTCTTCCATGATCTCCACGCGGGTGAAATTGGGGGCGCAGATCCAGATTGCGTCGATGGCGGGATCGGCCACCATCTCGGTGACGCTCTTGTAGATTTTCCCATCACCCAGATTGAGCTGCCTGACCAGAGCCGCCGCCTGCTCGGCTTCGGCCGGGCTCTTGGCGACGATGCCGTTGATATCGGCGTTGCGCACACTCACCCAGGCGCGGATATGAAACTGCGCCACAAATCCGCCTCCGACAAATCCAACCCCCAGTACTTTCTTTGCCATGTGTTGCTCCCTCTTTTATGGTTCAGGCCGGCAGCGCCGGCCGGTTGGTTGAATTATCATAAACGCATCAGCCACAGCCCGCAATCCGGGCTGCAGCAGCTCCCGGATCAGGCCTTGACTGTTTTGGCCGCATTCCTGCGAGTGTCGACCCTGAAAAAGGCCAGGAAGGCGATCGCGCAGAGGATGGTCAGCGCGCACGGCACCAGGAAGACATTGGTCCAGTTGGTGACCCCCTGCGAAGTGGTGAACATCGACTTGATCCAGCCGGCGAAGAGGCTGCCGACATAGTTACCGAGGCCGTAGGTCACCAGGGTGATGAAGCTCTGGGCGGAGTTGCGGATGTCGCTGGGGGCGATGGTGTCGAAATAGATAAAAGCCGCGGCGAAGAAAAAGACGAAGCAAAAGCCGTGCAGCGAAAGCGAGGCGATCACCAGCCAGGCCGGCGAACCGATCGCGAAGATGATGTAGCGCAGCGGCCAGGCCAGGATACCGATGGTCAGCACCGTGCGGATGCCGTATTTGGGCAGGGCCCAAGGCAGCAGAAAAGCCAAAACCAGGATTTCAGCAGCCTGGGCGATGACCATCACCATTGGTGTGTTTTCCTTGGCCACTCCGATGATCGATGATTCCAGAAATGGAGCGGTCAATACATAGTAGAACATGAGCTCGGTGGCGACAACAAAGGCGATGATGGTGAAAATGAGGACGTTGCGGTCCTTGAGCATCTTGAGGGCCTCAATGAAGGCCCAGGGCTTGGCCGCATTCTTCTGCGGCGGGGTGTGCGGCAGGGTGAAGGACTGCAAGCCCATGATCAGCGAAAAGATGCCGGCGAGCAGCAGGGTGTCAGCCCCGGGGGCGCTCCCCAGATAGCGCCAGCCCGTCAGCAGCAGACCCGCGACGATCCAGCCGATCGTGCCCCAAACCCGCACCTGGCCGAACTCCTTCTCCGAGTCCTTCATGTTGATAAAAGCAATCGAGTTGGTCAAGGCCATGGTCGGGGCGTAGAGCAGGGAGTAGAGGAAGAAGAGCCACATCATCGCGGTGTAATCGGTCAGACGCGAGATGTAGATCAGCAGCCCGCCGCCGATCAGCTGCAGCACGGCGATCACCTTCTCACTGGAGAAGTAGCGGTCGGCGAACTGGCCGCCGATGAAGGGGGCGATGATCGTGGCCAGCGGCAGCAGGCTGTAGATGACGCCGATCTGGATGCCACTGAAATGCAGGGTGTTCTCGAGGTAGGCGGAGAGCACCGGAGACCAGGCCCCCCAGATGGCATACTGCAGAAACATCATGATTCCCAAACGCACCTTGACGCTCATTTGAACCTCCATCGGTTGATCGGATGTTTGACGTTTACTGGTTGAAACCCTGATGCCACTTCGCCTCATACCCCCTGCGGCGCAGCTTTTCGCTCCGGACCGGGCCAGAGCAGCTTGGAGATCTCCCTGACCACCACCACGCTGCCGGCTGCTAGAATACAAACGCCCCAATCTTTCAGGCCCAGCCCCACTGTGCCGAAGGCTTTCTGCAGGAAGGGGATGTAGATGACCATCACCTGCAGCAGGACCGAGAGCAGAATCGCCCGCCAGATCCAGCGGTTGCTGAAGAGCTTTTTGAAGGCGCTTTCATAGCCCGAGCGCGCATTGAAGACGTTGAAGAGCTGAAAGAAGACCAGGGTAGTGAAGGCC
>JAKPUX010000207.1 GCA_029554865.1 bacterium
CATGCGGTCTCTGTCCGTGCCCCGGGCCGGATTGCCCGACGCCTCCGTCATCGAAAAAAACATCCTGGATTTTGCCGCGCGTTTTGCGCCGGTGACGGATTTCTTTCTGATCGACACCCTGCTTTCGGGCGCCGACCAGCCGGTGGCGGGTTTTGTCGGGATCACGGGGGAACCCTGCGACTGGACGATCGCCAAAGCCGTTATCGAACAAAGTCCCATTCCGGTGATTCTGGCGGGAGGGCTTGCCGCCGACAACGTCTATGACGCGGTGGTTGGCCTTCGGCCGGCGGGTGTGGACAGCTGCACAAGGACCAATGCGACCGACCGGAGCGGACGGCCTGTGCGCTTCAAAAAAGATCTGAAAAAAGTCCGGCGGTTCATCGAGGAAGCGCGCCGCGCCGACCGTTTCCTTGAAGGAGAGTCCTGTGACGCGAAACTCATCCATCGCGAACGAATATAAAACGGTTTCGGCGATGATGGCCCTGTACTGCCGGGAGCGCCATCCGGCAGGCGGCAAGGAATTGTGCCCGTCCTGCGCAGAGCTTCTGACCTACGCAAAATCGCGCCTGGACAAGTGTCCGTTCGCGGCGGACAAGCCGGCCTGTTCGGCCTGTCCGGCGCATTGCTACAAGCCCGCCCGCCGGCGGCAGATTCAGGAGGTGATGCGCTATGCCGGTCCGCGCATGCTGCGCTCCCATCCGCTTCTGGCGCTGTGCCACCTTCTGAAAAAGTTTAAAAAGCCCGGAGGGCGCAAGTCATGAAGATGGCGATCATCGGCGCCGGTCCCGGCGGTCTCTACGCTGCGCTGGCGGCGGCCCGCAAAAACATCAAAGTGGACCTGTTTGAAAAAAGAAAAGTCGGGGAGGGCATCGTCTGCGGCGAATGCATTTTTGATTCGCTGGGAATTATGGCCAGGCCGGGACGGGGATTGCTGCATCCCGTGGAAGGGCTTGTTTTGAAAGGCAGCGGCGAGTACCGCTTTCCCCTGGGCAGGCATAAGCCTTTGTGGATGCTCGATCGCCGGGTTTGGCAGCAGGACCTTTCCCGTCAGGCGCAGG
>JAKPUX010000214.1 GCA_029554865.1 bacterium
TGGCGCGAGGGATGGGGATAGGGTGCGTTGCTCAGAAAGATCCGCGCCCATTCGCCGCCGGGAAAGGCGTTCCAGTCGATGCTGGTCAAAAAGGGGCGCTCCAGGCCGGAATCCCCGGTGAAATGATTCCAGGCCAGCCGCGCCGCCCGGGCGATCGCCGTCTTCATCTGATTGTCGGCACTGTCACGACGGTCGGGCCCCTGCTCGGTAAAGGCGGCGATGGCCAGATCGGCTTTTTCCGAGAGCACCAGCCCGGCGTCGGTGGCGACGCCGGTGACGCCGCCGGTCTTGTGGGCCACCAGTATATCATCCGCCTCGACGGGCAAAAAGCGCGGGATGGCCGAATCGTAAAGCTGCGCGCCGAGGATTTCGATCATCTTTTTGCTCGAGAGCGAGTCAGCGAGATCACCGTGATAAAGCTTTTCCAGCAGTAGGAGCATATCGGCCGGGGTGGAGACCCCTACACCGTAGCGGATCGACTCGGAGGAGTCGGTCTTGGTCCCCCAGGCCATCAGGCGGTTGAGCAGGCGGGTGTTCTCGAGTCCGAGGGCGGCCATGCGGCCATTGACGGCGGCCAGTTTCTCCGCATGCGTGCTCCCGAGCGCATCGATGACCAGGTTGGTGGCGCTGTTGTCACTGACCACGATCATCAGCAGCACGGCGTCGATGAGGCGCACCTCCGGCCCGGGGGCGAAAAGCTGCAGCAGGCCCGAACCGCCCCGGACTTCTGCGGGCGCCAGGATCACCTTTTGCAGGGGGTCGAGACGCCCGGCCGCGGCCTGATAAAAATATTCCACCATCACCGGCAGCTTGATGAGGCTGGCCGTCGGGAATTTTTCCTCCGCCCTCCAGGCGATCACCTCACCGGTGCGCAGGTTTTTGGCCATAAAGCCAAAACGGCCGGCGAAGCTTTTTTCCAGGGCGCGCAGTTCTTCTGCCAGCGGCTCTTCCGCTCCGGCCTGCCGGGAGTTTTCTCCGCTGGCGGAAAAAACCGGGGGTAGTTCGCTTGCACTGGAATACGTTGGCATGACCCAGGCCAGCGCCCCGGCCAAAAGTAAACAAACGGCTTTCTGCATCATGTCCCCTTTCATTTTCAACCGATCCCTTCGGCTTAAAATAGTATGGTAAAAGTTAAAAGAAAAGCATAAATTGGGTTTTGTCGATCACCCGGTCAACGCTCACTCTTCAGCAAGGATGTCCTTATCATGAAATATTACCGATTGTATGCTGCCACGCTCTTTCTGCTCCTCCTCGTGCTGCTTTCCGGTTTTGCGGCCGCCCAGACCGTCCGCATCAACGAGGTCATGTCCTCCAACAACGCCTTTGTTGCCGATGAGGAGGGCGATTTTTCCGACTGGCTCGAAATCTATAATCCGAACGACACCGCCGTCGATCTCACCAACTGGGGACTGAGCGATAAAAAGGGGACGCCCGGAAAATGGCTCTTCCCGGAGGTCGCGATCGGGCCGAAGAGCTGGATGCTCATCTTCGCCGACAGCAAGGACCGCAAGCAGGCGGTGGCGCATTGGGAGACCGTGGTCCGCCGCGGGCAGATCTGGCGCTACCGCGTCGGTGCCTCGGCCATCCCCGCCGGCTGGATCCAGCCCGGCTATGATGACAGCGGCTGGAGCCAGGGGGCAAGCGGCATCGGCTTCGGCGACAATGACGACGCCACCACGGTCGCCACTGGTAATATCTCCGTCTTCAGCCGCATCGCCTTCACCCTGGCCGACTCGGCCGCGGTGACGGCGATGATTCTCGATATCGATTATGACGACGGTTTTGTCGCCTGGCTCAACGGCATCGAGATCGCCCGCGCCAATCTCGGCCAGAAGGGGGTGCAGCCCGCCTGGAACCTGGCCGCCAATCCCGACCACGAAGCCAACATCTACCGCGGCCTGCCCCCCGACCGCTTTTTAATCGCCAATTTCCGCGAGGCACTCCGTTCCGGGCGCAACCTCCTGGCCATCCAGATCCACAACAACTCGACCTCCTCCTCCGATCTGTCCATGATCCCCTTTCTCTCCCTGGGCTATACCGCTCCGCCCGCTGATGCCGCCGGCAGCGACCCCAGGCTGGTCCTGAACAAGACCCATATGCACACCAACTTTGCCATCTCCGCTTCGGGAGAAACCCTCTTGCTCAGCAATGGCGCGGGGGCTATCGTCGACAGCATCACCGTGCCTGCGCTACCCACGGACCTCTCCTGGGCCCGGGTGCCGGATGGCGGCAACAAGTGGATCCTCGCCGCTGTGCCCACACCGGGACAAGCCAACAACAGTAAGGAGGTCGCCGAAAAGGCCGCCGCGGCCGAGTTCTCCAAAAACGGCGGCTTTTATCAGCAGCCCTTCACCTTCACCCTGAGCTGCCCGACCCCGGGTGCGACGATCCGCTACACGCGCGACGGCAGCGAGCCCGATTCCCTTTCGACGCTCTGTAGCGGACCCGTCAGCATCGGCGCCACCACTGTCATCCGGGCGCGCGCCTTCGCCCCCGGCCTCGATCCGGGTCCGGTCATCACACATACCTTTATCCTCGGCCAGCCGCCCGCTCCCCTGCCGGTGATTTCGCTGACCACCGATCCCCGCAACCTCTGGGACCAGGAGTATGGCATCTATGTGCTCGGATCCAGCTATACCAATCAGGATCCCTATTACGGCGCCAATTTCTGGGAGGACTGGGAGCGGCCGGTCCATATCGAATTCTTCGAGCCGGGCGGAGAGCCGGGTTTCAGCCAGGACGCCGGCACGCGCATTTTTGGCGGCTGGAGCCGCGCCCGCCCGCAAAAGTCGATGGCCTTCTTTGCCCGGCGCGAATACGGCAAGGAGGAGTTCAACTACCGCCTCTTCCCCGAGCTGCCCTTTGAAAATTACCACTCCTTCATCCTGCGCAACGGCGGCAACGACTGGGACCGCACCCTCTTCGCCGACGGCCTCATCCACTCCCGGCTCCAGGGCATCGACCTCGACCGCCAGGCCTACCGTCCCTGCACCGTCTATCTCAACGGCGAATATTGGGGCATCCTCAACCTGCGCGAGAAGGTAAACGAACATTATCTCGCCCAGCACCACGGCGGCGACCCCGACGAGATCGATCAGCTCGAACTGGACGGCAGTGTGCTCGAGGGCACCAACGACCACTATATCGCCCTGCGCGATTTCATCGCCAGCAAGGACCTCTCCAAGGCGGAGAATTACGCCTGGGTGCAAAGCCAGATGGAGATCGAGAACTTTATCACATACCAGGCGGTGCAGATTTACGTCGACAACCGCGACTGGCCGGGCAACAACATCAAGTACTGGCGTCCGCAGGGCGAAGGGGGCCGCTGGCGCTGGATCCTCTTCGACACCGAGTGGGGGTTCGGCATCAATGCCTATGGCTCCGGCCTGCCCTATGCCTATAATACCCTTGACTTCGCCACCAGCCCCACCCAGACTCCCGGCCTGCACGGCAATCCCCCCTGGTCCACCCTGCTGCTGCGCCGGCTGCTGATGAATCAGGAGTTTAAGCGGAAATTCATCAACCGCTTCGCCGACCTGATGAACTCGGCCTATCGCGAGGCCCCGACTGTCGCCCATATCGATTCCCTGCAAGGCCTCCTCTCCGGCGATATGACCCGTCATTTCGACAAATGGCGGCAGCAAGTGTGGTGGAGCTCGGCCAGGCTGTGGTGGGGCTCGATGGACAGCTGGTACGGTTATATCCGCACCCTGCGTGATTTCGCTCTCAACCGGCCTGGCTACATGCGCGCCCACATCCTGCAGAAATTCAACATCCCGGCTGTCGTCTCCCTCCGCCTCATTTGCGAACCCGCAGGGGCGGGGAGCGTGCTCCTCAACGATTTTCTCACCGTAACCGCCATGCCCTGGAGCGGCACCTACTTTTCGGGTGTGCCGGTGCAGGTCGCCGCCAAACCAGCCCCGGGCTACCTCTTCGCCGGCTGGGGCGGGGCATCCACTTCATCAGATGCGGCCATCGAGATGACGATTACCGGCACCACCACCCTCAGGGCCCGCTTCATTCCCGCCGGAGAAAATGACGCCCGCATCGTCATCAACGAGATCAATTACAAATCCGCCGACAGCCACGACAGCGAGGACTGGGTGGAACTGCACAACAGCGGCCCCGCCGGTGCTGACCTCTCGGGCTGGCATCTCAAGGATGATGACGATGCCCACGATTTCATCGTCCCCCCCAACACCCTGATCGAGAGCGGGGGCTATCTGGTGGTGGGACGGGACACGACCAAATTCCGCAAACTCTTTCCGCAAAAGAGCATCCGCCTCGCCGGCAACCTCTCCTTCGGCCTGAGCAGCGGCGGCGACCAGGTCCGGCTCTACGACGCCGTCGGCGCGCTGGTCGATTCGGTCGCCTTCGGCATCGCCACTCCCTGGCCCGCCGCGCCGGCTGGCCAGGGTCCGACCCTCGAGCTGCGGAATCCGGAGCTGGACAACAGCCTCGCCACCAGCTGGGCGGCAGCCGCCGGCTACGGCACCCCCGGAGCACAGAATTCAGGCTATAACGGGGTAAAAGCTCCCCCGGCCGGCCGGGTGCCGGAGCAGTTCGGGCTCATGCAGAACTGGCCCAATCCCTTCAACGCCGAAACCGCTATCGCCTTCACCCTGCCGGCGCCGGCCGATATCCGCCTGCAAATCTACGCCCTGAACGGACGCCTTCTTCGCACCCTGGCGGCTGGCAGGATCCAGGCGGGTCTGCACCGGCTCAGCTGGGACGGCTGCGATGAGGCCGGGCTGCCGGCGGCCAGCGGTATCTATCTCTGCCTGCT
>JAKPUX010000022.1 GCA_029554865.1 bacterium
CACTATATCAATCCGCATCCTGCCGGAGTGCAGATCTTGCTGCGCACCCTGATCCAGCTCGATCCCACCGCATGGAAGCTGCTGCAAAACTCGTTGTAGAGGAGAGCGATTCCAGCTGGCCCGGGTGGGAACGAGATTTTGGGGGAGTGCCTGCAGTCCGGGTGCGCGAGAGGGGGCGGGGCTCTGCGTCCGGCCGGAGTTGGGTGGGAGCGAGATTTTGGAGGGCAGCGGGGCGGCTTGGTGTCTTTGAGCCTTTGTGAGCGATCTGTTTTGGAGTCGGGGCGTAACCGGAGGAACCATGGACGACCAGCTCACCCGCCTCAACCGGCGGGCGCAGGTACTCGGCAACCACTACCGCAAGTACCTCCACGTCATCGACCGCAGCTACGACGGCCTCACCAGCCGCCTCGAACAGTGCCGCCTCTGCGAGACCATCCACCTCTGGCAGCGCCCCTTCGACTATCGCGCCGAGATGCAGCTCATCGCCACCCTCGGCCGCAGCCAGGAGGAAAAACTCGCCGACCTCGGCTGCTTCTTCGCCCTCCACTTCCTCCAGCAGAACCTCGACGCCCTCGACACCCTCCGCCTCGACGTCGCCCGCACCGAGACCCGCCTCGAGGTCTTCCGCACCTTCATGCTCCACATCGGACACGAGGTGCGCCAGCTCACCGCCGGCTACATGACCGAGCTGCTCAAAATCTTCCTCCCCGAAAACTATCCCGGCGAGTTCGTCTTCATGGGCGTCGGCACCCGCTCCGACCAGGACGACATCGACGTCGGCGTCGTCGACAGCGGCCCGGAGTTGCGCCCCGATCTCACCCGCGCCGTCGCCCGCCTCAACGGCGAGATGCTCCGCAAGGCCATCGTCACCCACTACCACCTCTCCGAAAACGTCTGCCGCGAGGCCTCCTTCTCCGCCTCGATCGCCGACTATAACGCCCTCCTCGACAGCGAGATCCACGACTTTGTCATCATCAACGAGATGCTCGGCGCCGCCCGCATCCTCGGCAGCCGCGCCCTCTTCAGCCGCTTCCTCCGCGAGGTCACCAGCCGCTACTATTACCAGCCCGACCGGCCCGAGCTGCACAAGTTCCACGAGGGCTACCTGCGCGGCATCACCGGCGAGATCCGCTCCTTCATGCTCAAATCCTTCGCCGACGACCGCATCGACCCCAAGGTCGACGGCCTGCGCATGATCAAGGCCACCCTCTTCGCCGCCAAGACCATCTTCAACCTCCGCCAGGTCAACGCCTGGGCCCTGCTCGACGCCCTCAAGACCCGCGACAAGCGCCGCCTCGCCGCCTATGGCAAGCTCGACGTCAGCCTCACCTACCTCGAGGTCTTTCGCTTCCTCTACCACCTCCTCGTCAGCCAGGAGGAGGAGATCTTCCTCCATGAACCGGCCGCGCGCAACAACCTCGCCATCGTCGCCGGCTATATGGGCTACCAGACCATCGGCTCGGCCGGGGCCCTCGATTTTTTCATCACCGACTATTACGCCAAGGCCCGCCTCGCCAAGTGGACCATCCGCGAGCTCTTGCCTGACGTCATCGACCACCTCGCCACCATCACCACCTTCGGCCGCATCATGCACCGCCGCAAGGTCACCCGCCAGGGCGAAACCCGCGTCGGCAACCTCGCCGCCCGCTTCCTCGCCGAGGCCAAATTCTTCCGCGGCACCCGCTTCTGGGACGACATCATCGCCGTCCTCAGCCGCGGCGACCGCGCCCTCCTCGACCGCCTCGTCCACGACCTCAACGCCGATCCGGCCCGCACCGAGGAACTCCTGCAGGGCTATATGGAGTGGGGCTGGAACTCCTTCATCGCCCTCTTCTCTTTCCTCAACCTCCTCCACGGCCATCCCGAGGGCAGGCCCCTGCACCGCCGCCTCGTCGAGCTTTTCTTCGAACGCACCATCGGCACCGAGATCGTCCAGCGCTTCGGCACCGTCTTCCGCGACGTCCCCCACGAGGTCCACAAGTTCCTCGGCAGCCTCAACGAGAGCCAGCAGCGCCGCTTCCAGGAGCTCATCGCCGGCGAACTCTGGGACAGCCGCGTCGTGCCCGCGCGCGACCGCCTCAGCTATCTCGCCAGCCTCCACTTCGCCTCCTCGCGCTACCTCATGCGCATCACCGGCCGCGTCCTCGAGCGCCATCCCGCCGTCTACAAGATGCTCGACAGCCCCGAGCGGCTGCAGCTCTTCGGCAAGGGCCTGCTCGCCGAGATCATGCGCACCCCCCAGTACCGCGAGCGCCTCGAGGGGATCGCCGCCTGGCACGATTTCGAGTTCTTCCGCTGCTGCAAGATGCTCTTCGGCAGCGCCCCGGCCGCCGAGATCGCCGACGAGTTCATCTACTTCTCCGACAACTTTATCCGCCTCCTTTACGACACCTGCAAGCAGCGGGTGGAGGAGAAAGGCAAACATCCCCATCGGGAGCGCCCCGCCCTTGGCATCCTCGTCACCGGCGGCTATGGCCATATGCTCGCCTTCGACGACGACCACGACCTCATCCTCCTCCTCGATTCGGAGGATCCCGGCGACCACGCCTACTATATCGACATCCTCAAGCGCATGCACCGGGAGATCAGCCGCAGCGGTGTGATGCCCCACTACCGCCTCGGCGACCATTTCGGCTCCTTCATCTGCACCCCGGCGCAGATCAAATCCCTGCTCGCCGCGGAGAACGGGGAGCGCTTTATCGACATGTCGCAGCTGCTCGGGGCGCGCATGATCGTCGGCGGACGTTCGCTCTGGGACAAGTTTTACCGGGAGATCATCGTGGAGGGGATTTTCGTGCACAAGGGGGAGTATGTGCAGGCGATGCGGGAGGAGATCGCGCGCCGGCACGGATATTACACCGGAATACCGGGGGACGGGAACGGCCTCAATCTCAAGGAGGCCACCGGCGGCCTCCGCGACGTCGAGATGCTGCTTGACATCTTCCGCGCCCGCTTCGAACTCTATGAGAACTCGAACTATACCATGTTTAAAAAACTCGAGGCCCTGCTGCCGCAGCACGCCGCCGTCCTGGAGGAGCTCTACCGCCACTACGAATTCCTGCGCCTGGTGCGCAACCTCAACCGCCTCGCCGTCGCCGCCGATGATCAGATCGACACCCTGCATCTGCAAAAGGTCATCGAGACCTGGCGCATCAGGGGGCTGCGCGAGAAACACCCCGAAACCCTGCAGGCGCGCATCGAGCGGGAACTCAAAAGGGGGGAGGAGATCATGCAGGAGCTTCTCGCCGCTTTCTGACTCGCTCCCTAATCTCGCTCCCACCCGGCCGGGTGGGAGCCGCCTCCCCTCTCGTTCCCACCTTGTTCGCGCCTACCGGCCTGGCCCCCAAATCTCGCACCCACCCCCTTCGCGCCCGCCAGCCCCCAACTCGCTCAACCCTCCAGCCCGAGTCTCGGTTTTCGAACATAGCCTGCTGGGTGATAACTATCGAGCTGGTGCGGTCTATGGCGAAAATTTCCCCCAAAATCACTTGCACTTGAACTGCGAAAGTACTAATATCCGGCAACAGATTAAGTACCCCCGTTTTTGAGGTGTATGATGGCTGAAATTACCCTTGAGAGTCTCTACCATCTCGTTGAAAATATGGCCGACTTTATCATGACCAAAGTGGCCACGAAAGAGGAGGTCGGCCAGCTGGCAGAAAGAATTGGCCGGCTCGAGGAAAGAGTTAGCCGGATCGAGGAAAGACTTGGCCAGCTCGAGGAAAGAGTTACCCGGATCGAGGAAAGAATTACCCGGATTGAGGAAAGAGTTACCCGGATTGAGGAAAGAGTTACCCAGATCGAGGAAAGAGTTACCCGGATCGAGAAGAGGCTGGACGAGTTAACCATAAGGGTCGATCTGCTGACGGTAAGGTTGACAGAACTTGAAGCGGCCTTTGAGCAATTCAGGGTTGAGGTATCGAAACGGTTCGATCAGGTCATGGTGGGCATGGACGCCCAGGCCGGACAGCTGGAAACGCTGAGGACCGAACTGGCCTCCCAATCGCATACCCTGGATGTCTATAATCTTCGCATTGGTGATCTGGAAGAGGGGTTTCTTGGCAAACGGGTGCGGGATGAAAACGAGGAGGAACCGGACCCGGAAAGCTGACCGCGCAGCATGCGCTCCCACCCGGCCGGTCTGCGCTGACTGATCCGGGTGGGAACCAGAAGGGGGGGAGCAGCCAGCCTGCGCTGACTGATCCGGGTGGGCGCCAGAAGGGGGGATCAGATCACACCAGAGATTTCAAATACCTGCCGTACTCATTCTTCTCCAGCCGCCGCGCCTGGGCGAGCAGCTCCGCCTTGCTGATCCACCCCTTCGCAAAAGCGATCTCCTCCAGACAGGCGATGCGGAACCCCTGCCGCTCCTGGATGGTCTTGACGTAAGAGCCGGCGTCGAGCAGGCTCTCGTAGGTGCCGGTGTCGAGCCAGGCGTAGCCGCGCCCGAGGATCTCCACCTGCAGACGCTCCCGCTCCAGGTAGACGCGGTTGACGTCGGTGATCTCCAGCTCGCCCCGTGCTGACGGTTTTATGCTGCGCGCCACCTCCACCACCTCCCGGTCGTAGAAGTAGAGCCCCACCACCGCGAAATTGCTCCTGGGCTGTTTCGGTTTCTCCTCGATGCTGAGGGCGCGGCCGGAGGCGTCGAATTCGACCACGCCGTAGCGCTCCGGATCCTTGACCTGATAGCCAAAGACCACGCCCCCGCCCTCGCGCTCGATGTGTCGCACCGAACCCTCCAGCAGTCCGCTGAAATTATGGCCGTAGAAAATATTGTCGCCGAGGATGAGGCAGGCGCTGTCGCCGGCGAGAAACTCCTCGCCAAGGATAAAGGCCTCGGCCAGGCCGTTGGGGGCGGGCTGGACCTTGTAGCTGATGCGCAGGCCGAACTGCCCGCCGTCGCCGAGCAGCTGCTCGAAGCGCGGCAGGTCCTCGGGGGTGGAGATGAGCAGGATCTCGCGCAGCCCGGCCAGCATCAGGGCTGAGAGGGGATAGTAGACCATCGGCTTGTCGTAGACGGGCAGGAGCTGCTTGCTCACCACTTGGGTGATGGGGTAGAGACGGGTGCCGGCCCCGCCGGCGAGGATGATGCCTTTCACGATGCGGATCCTTTTTTTATGGATACATACCTGCAAACCCCCGCTTGTGCGTAGTCGGCGCGGTGGAGGGGAATCACCTCCCCGGCCAGCCTGAAAATAGCGAAATTTTCCATTCCATGCACCAGAAAAATTCATGCTTCCCCGGCCTGAATTCCGGCGCGCCCCTGGCACACTCCCCAACACACCCCCAGCAAAGCCCACTGGCCCCGCAAATTACCGCACATCCCGGCGAAATAGTTCGTTTTAACGAAATATAGGAATAATTAATTTTTCAACGTGTTTACTATTGTACACCGTCAAATACTGCGCACCCGTTGCGCCTCCAACCCCCAACCGCTGCTGTTATGCATCCATAGTCCGGCAGCCCGAAGAAAGGAGCAGCGCCCCCCTCTCTCGCTTCACCGTTCCGTGGCATGGGATGTTCCCGGGGTCTTTGTGTGGGCCACTCTCTGACAGTGGAGACTGTTTCGCAGTTCCTCCCCTGTCTTCCTCCTCCACCTAATCAACTCTCTCAATCAACGCACCGCTTGATTCATAGACCATTTCTGCTACCCGGCCACCGGCCAGGGGAAAGTCCTTTCTCTGCCCTGCCGGAACAACACATCGTTATGGAGGACATCATGAACAGACATCATACTGTGTTACGGCATTTCTTCGCCCTCGCTTTCGCCCTCTTCCTGCTGATCTCCGGCCCGGCCTTCGCTGGCGGCTCCGGCGCGATCTGGACCACCAACGGCGCCTGCGGCGACGAGGGGCAGGATGCCAACCATTTCAGGATCGGCGACGATATCTATATCAACGGCAGCAACTTCGAGCCGGGCACCTACAACTGGGCGATCACCGGCAACCCCGGCGGCTCCTCCTGCGACCCTAACATCGTCGTCGCCAGCGGCACCGTTGTGGTCGACGCGTCCGGCGCCTTCTGCTTCTCCGCCTATACCGTCCGTGAGGACGACTGCGGCGAATACCGCTATACCGTCGGCGGCAAGAACGATAACTACCGCGTCGAGGAGGAGACCGTCCGTCTCGAGTTTGGCAAAATCCAACTTTACACTTCCTGGGTGGATACCCTGCGCTGGTCGATCACCAAGAGTGCGCAGCCTGCACTGGTGACCGTCTGCGAGGGCGAAGAGGCCGAGGTCTGCTACACCATCACCCTCGACCAGAGCGTCTCCACCTCGCCTGCAGTGCTTTCCGGCGCCGTCTTGCTCAAAGCGACTGGCAAGGACGATCCCGAGGATTTCACCCTGACCATCACCCTGAATCGGGGCGCCACCCAGCTCGATCAAGCCGTCATCACGACCCTTTCGGCCGCCGGCAGCTATCCCTTCAGCTTCACCCTGGCCAATCCCCAGGCCGGCAGCTACACCGTCGAGTTCAGGGCGGAGGTGAGCAACGGCGCGCCGGCTTCTGCCAACGCCTCGGTCACCCTGGCCAAAACGTCGACGGGCTTTGCCCCGGTGCACGTGACCGACGAGGGCAGGTCCTGGACCTTCGCCGGCGACGGTTCGGTCAAATACACCGTCAGGTTCGATTGCGAGGACGCGGGCACCAGGCGCAACACCGCGACCATCACCGAGACCGGCCAGTCCGACTCGGCTGACGTCGAGGTCGTCTGCAAGGAGGCGCCGCGCAAGCCCCTCGGCCTCAAGACCGAATGTATCGATCCCTTCGTCTACCGGCCGACCATGCGTGTGCACCTGGTGGTCACCAACCCCAATCCTGTGCCGGTCGAGATTTCACACGGACTGGCCAATGCCCTCGAGCCGGCACGCTACCAGGGCAGCCAGCCCACCCTCTTCCCTCCGGGCGAGACCGGGTTCGAGATCGAGATCGGCAGCCACGAGATCCTGCAGTGGCTGCTCGACGGCACTCTCGCCACGGCCAGCCGGCGCACCAGCGTCTGCACCTATACCACACAGGATGACGTCTACATCGCCGGCATCGGCCTCTTTTTCGACACCAACCGCAACGGCCGCTACGACGCCGGCGAAGCCCTGCTCCAGCCCGATTCCGAGGGTGCGATCGGCGAGGTCTATCTCATCGACAAGCAAGGCCACACGGTGGACTCCCGGCCCCTCGGCGGCACGCTCTTTGCCCGCGCCGGCCGCGAGGTCAATTTCAGCCTGCGCCAGCTCTGGGGCGAGTATTACCTGGTGCCGCAGCTGCGCGTGCCCCTGCCCGCGGGCTACCGCATCTACCCGAATTACCGGATGGTCCGCACCAGCGAGTTTCCGGAACCCTTCTACAGCCTTGACAATGATTTTGGACTGGTTCCGGCCGGCTTTGTTCCCGATCCCATCACCAACCTGGATCAGCCCTGGATCGCGGCCCTCGACTGGTACCTGACTCATCCGGTCAAGCCGGGCGTGGCCAGGGCGGCCAGTGAGGGGGTCTAGTTCGCTGCTGTGCCCTCGGCCTTTGCCCTGGAACAGAATTACCCCAATCCCTTCAACCCGCAGACCACGATCCGTTACCACCTGCCGGTGCAAGGCCATGTCACCCTGACCATCTATGACATGACGGGCGCGGTGGTGACCCGGCTGGTCGACGGCGAGCAGGCGGCGGGGAGCTACAGCCAGATCTGGAACGCAGCGGCAAGCCCGAGCGGACTCTATTTCTGCGAGCTGCGCACTGCTTCCTCCCGCGAGATGCGGCGGATGCTGCTGGTCAAATAAGGGGCGCGGGGGCAGCCTGGATGTATAAAAAAAGGCCCGCGGCGTATATGCTGCGGGCTTTTTATTCGCACCCACCTGGCCAGGCCCGCCAGCCCGGATCCCGTTCTCGCTCCCACCTGGCCAGGGCCCGCCAGCCCGAGTTGGCAAGAGCAAAATGCACAGGACCCCAGCGGAAGAGATCGGCTGCAAGCAGTCTGCACAAGCAGAAGCCGGGCTTGCTACGAACGGATTCTTCTTGAAACTGGGATATAGTTTGATTATATTTCATAAAAGTTGTTATTCTCTTGAATAGTAATATCGAGATCACGAGTCTCGCTTTGAAAATCTGCCAGTGCGAGCCTTCTTAGAGCTTTTTTAATATAACTTTTTCAAAGAGTGAAAAAATGAAAAATGATCTAAAGCTTTCAGTACCCGAAGATGTTCTCGCGTCTTCAAAAGTGCCGCCAAAAGAGCGTGAAAAAGAGTTTCTAAAAGAACTGGCTATCGCTCTTTATGCTCGCGATATTCTTACTATCGGTAAAGCGAGATCTCTGGCGAAAATGACACGATGGGAGTTCGAAGAACTTTTAGGTCAACGTGGGATCATACGACACTATCAAAAACAAGATCTCGAAGAGGATCTGCACTATGGACTTGGTGATCAGTGATTCCTCGGTTTTGATCCACCTATCACGAATCGACAGATTGGACCTGCTAAGGGAATTATTCAGCGTCATAACTATTCCCCCTGCGGTATGGCATGAAGTAGTCGAGGAAGGGAGAGGTAGAACAGGAGCATCAAATGTAGAGAAAGCGCGAGAGGAAGATTGGATTAAAATAATCCCTCCACAAAATGAATTACTACTCCGCTTGCTCATGAGAAATCTTGATTTTGGCGAAGCGGAAGCGATCGTTTTGGCACTGGAGAGGCATGCTTCAATTCTTCTTGTGGATGAAACAGATGCTCGTCAATTAGCTAAACTGTATAATTTACGCGTAGCCGGTACTATAGGAGTATTACTACGGGCGTACCAGGAAAGGATGATCGAATCATTCAAAGCCGAGTTAGACAAACTGATCGCTAAGGGTGGATTTTATATTAGTCCTGAATTGTATAAAAAAGTTCTAACATCATATAATCACCACAAAAAATGATTGATTATACCTGGCTAGCTTGCTCATGAGATAGGGGTGACTTCCTCCCGCTTTCACTGGGCCTGTCTGGCAAGTTTCCCTCCGAAAGCGGATGAATTATCTGGCACCCAGCTGACCTTTCTCTCTTTCTCGCTTCCATTGACCGCTCCCGCCGCCTTCATTTTTTACTAAACTATTCTGCACAAAAATCCCGTCTTTACACATAATAGGCGCCGATTATGTGTAAAAAACACAAAAAGAGAACATAAAATGGGATGAATGCAAATCCAGCGCGACATCGATCGGCCCGCCGGAGGGAAGCGAGAGCCTGCGTATCAGGCCGGCGCCGCATGCCGGGTGGG
>JAKPUX010000223.1 GCA_029554865.1 bacterium
CGCCCCATCATCAGCCACGTAGAGCGCAACGCCGTCCTCCGGGAGGAGCCCGACCGCCTCTATCATTGGGCGGTCAACGGTTACCTGACCCAGATCACGGCCTCCAGCCTGACGGAGCATTTCTCCGAGGAGATCCAGGACTTTGCGGTGTTCATCCTGGAGCACCGCCTCGCCCAGATGCTGGTGTCCGACGGCCACGGCCTCCGCAGCCGCTCCCCCCGCCTCTCCGCCGGGCTGGCCGTCGCCGCCCAGATACTGGGCGAGCAAACCGCCCGGCGCATGGTCTGGGACGTCCCCCGGCAGATTCTCAACGGCGAGGCAGTGCGCTTCCCCGAGCCCGTCCCCATTGACGAACCGAGCCGCTTCGACATCTTTGATTACCTGCCGAAACGCTTCGGCGACAAGATCAAATCCTTCCTGAAATAATCGGTATTTCGGGGATAGATCCATCCCGCCGGCGAGTCATTTCATCGCGGTGTGATGTCACGTTAACGCGCTGAAATGAAAGTTCACAAGTTCACAAGAATATATCCGAGATCAGTGTATCATGAGTTAATAAATAGCTATTGCAATCGTAATCGTTTATGGTTTTTTCTTTACATGGCATTGCTTGTATGTTATAGGCCGCCCGTTGTATGTTCAAAGTTGAACGCTCCATGATGACGCCGGTGGGGGGACGCGCAACGGCCGGCGCGGGTAGGCAGCATCACCCGCCATCAGGACACTAGGAAGATCGGGCGACGCTCGCCATCAGGGCACAGCGTACCGAACGTACTGGGCAGCGGAGGACGCCCGCCATCGGCGCACAGTGCACCGGCCGGCGCGGGTAGGCAGCATCGCCATCAAGGGAGGATACCAGCGGTTGATGAAAACCAGGATCCAGAATGTACAAATCCTGCGGGATCTGGCCAGTAATCCCTACATCTCCCAGCGGGAGCTTGCCGAGCGGCACCGGATCAGTCTCGGCAAGGTAAACTACGCCATTCAATCGCTGATCCAAAAAGGTTACGTCAAGCTCCACAACTTCTGCGAATCCAATAACAAACGTAAATATATGTATATGCTTACCCCGGAAGGGGTGTTCGAAAAGACA
>JAKPUX010000244.1 GCA_029554865.1 bacterium
GCAGATCGCCACCCCGGAGGGGCGGCACAAGCGCCGTCTCAAGCAGGAGTATCCCCGGGTGGTCTCGGAACTTTTCGCCATCGCGCCGGAGTGGATCGAGCGAGCGCAGCTCGCCCTGGTCGAGAATATGGATATGGAAAAGCGGCACGGGATCTACCGGCCCACATCCGGGGCTGAGAGCCGGGAGGATGGGTGATGGAAGCCGCTGCGCCGACACCGGTCAAACTCATCTGCGGGGTGCTCTACAGCGACGAGGCCCTCTGCGAGGAGGCCCTGGGGCTGCTGGCGGAGCGCTACGGCCGCATCGACTACCGCTCCGCCCTCTTCCCCTTCACCATCACCGACTATTACAGCGCCGAGATGGGCGCTCCGATCCAACGCTTCTTTTGCACTTTTGAACCCCTTATCGATCCCGGCAAGCTGGCGGGGATCAAGATCGCCTGCAACGAAATGGAGGCCAAGCTGACGGTGGACGGCGGACGCCGCGTCAACCTCGACCCCGGCTACATGGATTACGACAAGGTGGTTTTGGCCTCGGCCAAGTACAAACCGCACAAAATCTATCTTGATCTCGGCATTTATGCCGACGCCACCCTTCATTATGAAAAGGGGCACTACCATCCCGCGCCCTGCGCCTTTCCCGATTTCAAATCGGGTGAGTATAATGAAACCTTTCTCGCCATCCGTGCCCGTTACAAGGGGCAGCTGCGCAAGCTGCTGGCGGGGCGAATCCGGGAGTAAGAGTCGTCGCCGCCAGAGCCCCGGGCGGGTTCCGCGGCGCCTGTGTCCGCCGGCTGCTAAATGAAAAGGGCCTGCACGGTTGCGTGCAGGCCCTTTTGCATGACAGCCCTCTGCAGTGAGGCGCCGGCGATCAGAGCAGCAGCAGGGCGGGATTTTCGAGAATGGCCTTGAACTCCTTGAGGAAGAGGGCCCCGGTGGCGCCGTCGACGATGCGGTGATCGCAGGAGAGGGTCACCTTCATGCGCTGGCCGATGGCGATGGCGCCCTCCCGGACCACCGGCTTGGCGATGATGGCGCCCACCGCCAGGATCGCCGCCTCGGGGGGATTGATGATGGCGCTGAACTCCTCGATGTCGAACATGCCGAGATTGCTGATGGTGAAGGTACTGCCGGTGTATTCGTCGGGGGTCAGTTTGCGCGCCTTGGCCTTGTCGATCAGCACCCTGGCCTCGGCGGCGATGCGGCCGACACTTTTGGCGGCGGCATTGCGCACCACCGGGGTGATGAGCCCATCCTCGAGGGCCACGGCGAGGCCGATATCGACCTGGCTGTGGAAGAGGAATTTGTCTCCGGCGAAAGAGCCGTTGACCCGGGGATGTTTGACCAGGGCCGCCGCAGCCGCCTTGACGATGAGATCGTTATAGCTGATCTTGATCTCCTCCTGGGCGGCATTCAGTTCGGTGCGCAGGGCGATCATCCTCTCCATATCGATCTCCATGGTGAGATAGAAATGGGGCACGGTGGTCTTGCTCTGGGTCATGCGCGTGGCGATGGCGGTGCGCATGGTGTTGAGCGGTTGTTCGCTGTCGGGGCGCGCCGCTGCTCCGGGGATGAACTCGGTCAGGGATAGCGCGGCCGGCGCCTTTGCAGCCTGGATGGCAGCCGCCGGCGCACCTGCCGGCATGGCCGCCAGATCGCGGCTGATGATGCGCCCACCGGTGCCGCTGCCCTGCACCCGCCGCAGATCGACTCCCTTGGCTGCGGCCATCTTGCGCGCCAGGGGAGAGGCCTTGATCCGCACCGTATCGGTGGTGATGATGACATCAGCCGGGGTGACATCGGGCACCGGGGCGGCGGCGATTTGTTCCTCCGCGGCGGGCCCGGCGGGGGCTTCCGCCTCAACGGGTGCGGAGGGAACGGCTGCAGCTTCGGATCCGGAGGCCAGCAGCGCGGAAATATCCTCGCCCTTTTCGCCGATCACCGCCAGCAGTCCGCCGACCGGCACCTTACCGCCATCGGGGACGACAATCTTGAGCAGGGTGCCGGCATCGAAGGCCTCCAGCTCCATGGTCGCCTTGTCGCTCTCCGCCTCGGCCACCACCTCGCCCGCCTCCACCGCATCGCCTTCCCGTTTATGCCATTTCAGCAGCACACCCAGGGTCATGGTGTCGCTCAGCTTCGGCATGGTGAGTTTGCTTGCCATATAGTTCCTTTTCTGTGGTTGAACAGTTCCTGATAAAAATAAGCTCTCACCAAGTCACGAAGACACAAAGTAAAACCACCTGCAGATACAGTTACTGGCTATCAGCCTTTTCTTTCTTTGTGGCTTGGTGCCTTGGTGTGAGCCAATACCCGTTTTAAACATAGAGCACCTTTTTGGCGGCGGCGGCGACCTTCTGGGCGCTCGGCACCACCGCGTGTTCGAGGTTGGCCGCGTAGGGCATCGGCACATCCTCGCTGGTGATGCGCACCACCGGGGCATCGAGGTGGTCGAAGGCATTAAGGGTGATGCGGTAGGCGATCTCGGCGCCCACGCCGGCATAGGGCCAGCCCTCCTCGACGATGACGCAGCGGTTGGTCTTTTCGACCGAGCTGATCAGGAGCTGCTCGTCGAGAGGCCGCAGGGTGCGCGGATCGACCACCTCGGCCTCGATTCCCTCGCCGGCGAGGATATTGGCGGCCTCGAGGGCGACGTGGATCATCTTGGACCAGGCGATCAGGGTCACATCCTTGCCGGGCCGCTTGATATCGCCGACGCCGATGGGCACGATGTGTTCGCCCTCCGGCACCTCGCCCTTGTAGCCGTAGGCCACCTCGCTCTCGAAAAAGGCGACGGGATTGTCATCCCGGATGGCCGCCTTGAGCATTCCCTTGCCATCGGCCGGGACGCTCGGGGCCATGACGATCAGACCGGGGATATGGCAGAGCCAGGCCTCGAGTGACTGGCTGTGCTGGGCGCCGAGCTGATGGGCGGACCCGTTGGCCCCGCGGAAGACGATCGGCATCTTGATCTGGCCGCCGGACATGTAGCGCAGCTTGGCCGCGTTATTTACAATCTGGTCGAGCGCCAGCAGGGAGAAATTCCAGGTCATGAATTCGATGATCGGGCGCAGCCCCACCTGGGCGGCGCCAACGCCGAGGCCGGCGAAACCCAGCTCGGCGATCGGCGTATCGATAACCCGCTGCGGTCCGAATTTTTCCAGCAGCCCCTGGCTCACCTTGTAGGCCCCCTGATAATAGCCCACCTCTTCGCCCATGAGGAAGACGTTGGGATCGCGCTCCATCTCCTCGGCCATGGCCTGGTTCAGGGCTTCACGAAATGTTAGTTCTGGCATACTCTGCTCTCCGGGTAAGGTTGACAGGGAGGTTCAGGAATAGATTTCAGTATAGAGCTCTTCCAGGGCCGGCAGGGGGCTCTTTTCGGCAAAGTCGACGGCGTCAAGGACGATCTTTTTGATCTCATCCTCGTATTCTTTCACCTTTTCCGGGGTGAGAATCTTGTCATCGATCAGCTTCTGCTGAAAGATGAGGATGGGATCCTGCCGCTTCTGCTCCTCCACCTCCTCCTTGGTGCGGTAATGGGAGTGGACCGGATCGGACATCGAGTGGCCGCGGAAGCGGTAGGTGCGGGCTTCGATCAGGGTC
>JAKPUX010000258.1 GCA_029554865.1 bacterium
CCCAGCGTCAGCAGGAGCGCCGCCGCCAGGGCGATGATCAGGATTACACTGCGTTTCATCACTTCTCCTTGTTATGCATTCTCCCTGCCCTCAGGCAAAGGGATTCTCCGTAGGATAATAGACTCCCCGGGGCTGATTGAAACCGATATCCCCGACGCCGAGCATGCGCGCCGCGGCATAGAGGGCTTTGCCGGCATGGGCAAAGGCGACCGCGGTGTGGTGGGGATAGCGCTTTTCGATCAGGACGTGGCGGTAAAAACGTCCCATCTCCGGAATCGCAAAGACGCCGATGCTGCCGAAGGAGCGCGGGTCGACATCCAGCACCTCGCCCTGGGCGATATAGGATTTCAGTTCGGTGCCGGCCGTGGACTGGAGGCGGAAGATGGTGACCTCGCCGGCCTTGATCTGCCCCTCGATGGTGCCGCGGGTGACATTGGGCTCCTGCCCCGGCTCCTGCAGGCGGTGCATGATGAGCTGATACTTCATCCGGGGCTGGACCAGGCAGGCGGAGGAGACGTTGCCGCAGTGAAAGCCCATGAAGAGGTCGCTTTGGGCATAGCCCTTCATGGCAGCGCGGTTGGCCTCGTACATGTCCCCGGGCACGGTGTTGTTGATGTCCAGGATGGCCGGCGGCCGCAGGGTGGCGCAGGCGGCGATGTACTGGCTCAGGGCGCCGTAGATGTCGACCTCGCAGGAGACCGGGATCCCCTCGGCGGCCAGGCGCGAGTTGATGAAGCAGGGGACATGGCCGAAATATTTTTCAAAGGCGGGCCAGCACTTGTTGGCGAAGATGCCATAGCGGCTGGCGCCGAGGTTGTTCTCCATGAAGCGGCGGAGGGCGACCTCATACTGCGCCAGCTTGCCGAGCATATCGGGATAGCTGTTGCCCACGCCCAGTTCCCCGGCCATGGCCCGGCTGACCTCCGCCACCATCGGATCCTCTTTGGCGGCAAGACAAATGTCATAGAGATCCAGCTCGCTGTTCTCCATGATCTCGATGCCGAGGTCGTAGAGGGGCTTGATCGGGGCGTTGCAGGCGAGGAAATCCTG
>JAKPUX010000264.1 GCA_029554865.1 bacterium
AACCCTGGCGTCCTTGCCGAAATCCATGACCAGGGCGCGCATGAGAGTATAGTCCTCAAAGGTCACCTTTGCTGCAAGGGAGTAAAGATAGGGCAGCAAACGGTAGCGGAGTTTGTCATAGGCCAGCATGGCCTGATAGGCGGGATGGTCCGCCGGGGCGATGTTGAACATCTCCCGGTAAGGAAACTCGCCGTGCACGCGGAGCAGAGGAACGAAGGTGCCGAACTGGAACCAGCGCGCGTTGAATTCCCGCCATTCCTCAAGATCGTCGGGTTTGACATTGCGCTCCCAGCGCGGCTCGACCGAAAAACCGCCGATATCCATGGTCCACCAGGGCACACCGGAGAGATTGAAGTTGAGGCCGGCCGAAATCTGCGCTTTCAGGTCGTACCAGCGCGTGACAATATCGCCGCTCCAGGTTGCCGCAGCATAGCGCTGCTGTCCGGCGAAAACCGAACGAGTCAGGATGAAAACCCGCTGATCCGGTTTGGCCTTGCGCTGGTTCTCATAAATGCCGCCCGAATGGACCAGGGTATAACTGTTCAGATAACGGGAAGAGGAGCCGAGCCCGGTCGGGCCGATGCGACGCCGCGTCTCCTCGAGCGAGAGGTTGGAGTGGATATCCGGCTCGGTGGCATCGAGCCACCATGCGTCAAATCCCATGCTGAAGAGATGTTCGTTGATCTGATCCCAGTAGAGCTGGCGCGCCTCGGCGCGATAGGGATCGTAAAAAGAGCAGGTATAACCCGGGCCGACCCAATCGCGCTCCTTGACCTCCACGTTGCGCATATAAAGCCAGCCGGGATGGGCGGCGAACTCGTTATAATGCTCGGTACCGACGTAAAACTTGGGCCAGACCGAAATCATGATCCGGGCGTGCAGATCGTTGTGGAGCTGCTCGACCATACCCCTTGGATCGGGGAACCGGCTGGCGTCAAAGACATGGCTTCCCCATTGATCCTCGTTCCAGTAGAACCAGTCCAGTACAATATTATCGAAGGGGATCTCACGCTGGCGGAACTCCTTGACCACCGAGAGAAGTTCTTCCTGGCTGGTGTAGCGCTGGCGGCTCTGCCAGAGGCCGAGGGCCCATTTGGGCATGAGCGGAGCCTGGCCAGTGAGCGTGCGATAGCCGTGGATAATCTCATCGAAATTCTCGCCATGCACGAAGTAATAGTCAATCTGGTCGCCGATCTGGGACCAGAGTGAAAGGCTGTTAGGAGGGGTGGCATGATCGGGAGGCAGATATTTGAGTCCGAGATAGCCGCCCATATGGATCCATTCGATCTTGAGAGCGTAGCGCTTGCCGGCGACCATCTGCAGGCGGGGGAGGGTCGTCCAGGGCAGCCAGTTCTGCCGGTAGTTGTCAGCCACAAGCACCCCGTCCAGCCACATCTTGATGTAGCCGGAGGCATAAAGCCGGAACTTAAACTCCCCGCTCTCCGGAGCCTCGATCTGGCCGGTGTAGCGCACGCTGGCTACATTCTCCTTGAAACCGTCAGGAAAGGGGTCGTTGACATCGATGAATTCATGCTCGATGCGCGGTTCGGTGCGTGAGGCGAATAGTTCCTTAAAATCGGCACTGCGGAAATACTCTGCTGTGAGGCCTCCCGCAGCCCCGCTCCGGTCAAAGAGTTTGAGATCGGCGAGAGACCGGAAATCACGGATATCCCCGAACCGGGTCTGGGAGGTATTGTCCCAAAGGATGCCATAATTCCTGCTCGATACCAGAAAGGGATTTACATCAACAATATTGAGCTGAAAGAGATCGACATCATGGCCCTTGTAATTCATCACATCATTCTGGTGCTCTCCCAAACCGTAAAAAGCTTCGTCCGCGGGGGAATGAAAAAGCTGCCTGATGTTCTGGGTCTTTTCCTCCATTACTGTGGCCGGCGTATAATAACGACCGTCCGCCCGTTCTGCGAGGATGAGTTTGCCCCGGGAGTCATGGAAGGAGACAGCTCCGTTCCGTTTTTGCACACGGACCCTGAGTTTGGCCGTCCTGATTTCGATCAAGGCTCCTTTGTCACGCACGGTCCAGGACGGGGCAGGGCCGGAGAGAGGAACCCGCATCAGGCTCGGGCGGGCTGAAAAGCTATCGGCAGGTGAAGCGACCACTCGGATGAGTTCATCGCCGCAGACCTCGATTTTGAGCAAGGCAGTACCGGCCGCCGATTTCCTGTCCAGCTGGAGGAGGATACCATCCGCCAGTTTTTCATAGCCGAGACCTGTAGCGGCCAGGGAGAAGGTCATTCCGGCCAGGAACAGCAGATGCAAATGCAAACGATTCATGGCTCTTTCCTTTCATCGTGGAATGCATTACTGCAGTTCACCAATTATCCTCTGTTTTAAAATATACTAACAAGAAATGATAAAACCACCAGAATTAATGAAACTATGGTTATTCGATCAGGAAGAAACAGTCCGGTTAGGGGATAATCGACGGAGAGAGACCCGGGCGGGAGAGCTCCCGCCCGGAAAATGGGGAGGCTAGAAGTGCCTTTGCATAGAGAGGAGCAGATGGGGTTGGATCCTGCCGTCCCCGAACTGGAGGTTCCACTCCACCCGGCTGGCCTGACTGTCGTTGTAGCGGTTGACGCTCCAGACGGCATCAATGGCGCTGATGAGATGGTTCGCCAGGATAGCGCCGAGCACAAAGGTGCCGCGGTTGCGCGCCTTATCCGAGGAGATACGCAGCTGATCAAAGCGCTCCCGGTTCGCTGCGGAATCCCACTCCCAGTGCCATGCATCCAGGTCCCGATAATAGTCGTTGAGATTGCGCTGGCGCAGCTTGGCCTCGTTGTACTGCTGGATGGTATCATAATTGCCGATGTTGGCATAATAGGTATCGCTCTTGCCAGCGGGATTCACTCCGGCGTGCCGGGCGGCGTAACTCTCCATCTCATCGTGGCGCCAGTCCGACCAGGTCAAAAATCCGGCATAGCCGAGCCAGAGACTGATTTCCGTGCCCAAAAAGATCTTCGCCTTGGTCCCGGCGCCGGCATAGTGCTCCCCGAGACCGGGCAGAAGGAAGGAGAGCATCAGGGCCTTGCCGCGCGATTTTTCATCGAGTCCGGAGGCGGCCTGCGGAGCGGCTTCGTCGGCCGCAATCAGCGGCAGCGGCGCGGGGAAAAAACGGGCGGGTTCCAGCCGCGGTTCGGCTGCAGCGGCAGCGCTGCACAATCCCGCAGCGAGAAACAGCGTGAAAAAAGATCTCTTCATTTTTCTACCAATCCACACGAAGGGTTAGGGCCGAGTAGGGGTGCTGATCCAGATGGCGCGGCTCGAAGAGGAGACGGGCTTCGGCGATGCTGCGGTTGTGCCGGCTGACCGTCCAGACGGCATCGAGGGCGCTGGCGAGATGGTTGATCATGACCAGGGTGAGGCTGCCTGTGGCGCGCTTGAAGGCGGTGTTGCTGGCGTTGCGGCGGCCCTCGTAGTAGAGCCTTTTGGCCGAACGTTCCTGCTCCTTGAGATAGATGATCTTGTCCGTGGGACGCGGAGTGGTGTTGTAGACGTCGTTCCAGCCGTAATTGAACTGGTTATATTTGCCGATCATCTCGTAATACTGCTGGTCTTTCTCGAGGTGCAGGCCGTGGCTGAAATTGGCGTGTTCCCATTCGCGCAGGGCCTCGCGATTGTCCACGGAGAGGCCCGCCAGCGAAGCGATGGCGTTCCAGTATTGATCCTCGCTCCAGTTCTGATTGGCATAGGCCTCGAACTCATCCTCGATGCGGTTGCCCTCACCCGAAAAATCGGAATAGAGGTACCAGCCCGCCGCCTCGACAGCGATGAAGCCAAGGGCCTTGAGGTAGCTGCCGGCGTAGAGCTGCCCGGCGCCGGGCAGGGCGGCGGAGAAAATCAGCGCCTTGCCCCCATTCCTGGCGTCGACCGTGTATTCTTCTTCGACCTCCTCAAAGACCGTATCCTGCAGGGCGATTTGCGCGCTCGGGGCCGCGATCATGAATTCCCGCCAGTCGGTCGCGCCGGCGGTTCCCGCCAGGATAAGCGCAGCAAAAAGTGCAACCATCAACGCCGTCTTCCTTGTCATACCCATCTCCCGTCGTAAATCTTCCAGTCGGGCCCGCGGGAGGCCTGCGCCTCCCTGCCCGCCATCAGTCCATGAAATCAAAGAGCGCCATCAGATAATAGCGCCACTCCCGGCCATAGCTCTGGCCGCCGTTCTCGATCCGGTCGAATCCATAGGCCGCCTCGAAAGAGAGGGCGGTCGGAAAACCGTAAAAGGAAAAACCGTTCAGACGCAGCGAGCCGCCAGCTGTCTTTTTAAAATCGCCCGGATCAATCTTGTCCTCATCGAAGGCGTTGCCATAATCGAAAAAGGCGCCCAGGTAGAGATTGCCGCCGTTGAGATGAAGAAACTGCTTTTGCACCCCCGTCAGCAGGGGCAGGCGGTAGGCGAAGCGGCCGAGGATCATCTTGCGGCCCTCGATACTGTAATAGGGATACCCGCGCAGTCCGGGCAAACCGCCGGCGAAAAAATTGAAAAAGCTGTCCACCGGGCGGTCGATCCAGCCGGCGTGGATATTGGCTGAGAGGCCGTGCCGGCTCGCCCAGGGGGCGGGCAGATACTCATGCCAGTTCAGCTCGACGCGGTGATAGTTATAGCGGGCGTAAACCTCCTGGAGGGTGCCGTAGCTGTTGTCCGTGGCAAAATCCTCGAAAAAGCGGTTGCGCTCGTAAGAGTAGCGCAGCTCGGCCTTGCGCCCCATGCGGGGATTGATGTCGGAGGTGACACCGGGGACCACCGCATTGAGATTCCAGGTGGCGATGAACTGATTGCCGATATAATAGGTATTGGCCGGCGAAACCCAGTCGATCCCCTTGAAAAAGAAATCCCCGATCTTGCTGGTATAGCGGCTGTGGACGAAGGCGCCGCGCAGGGTTTGCCCCTCGGTGAGGTTGATGCGCGCACCGAGGTCCGCTTCGAGGATATTAAAACGGATGCCAGCGTTGACCTTTTCCGGATAATCCTCGATCACATCGATCTCGCGCTCGATATGGCGCGAGAAGGAATAGAGCTCGAGGAAAAGGGTCGGCTTGAAGCGGCGCATCTCGACGATGGCGAAGGCGTCGAGATCCATCTGCGGATTAAGGGTGGCGCCCCCGAAGATGGAATAGCGTTCGAGGACGTCGCTGGCGTAAAAATAGCTGCCGAGCTTGAGGGTTTTATAGTCGATCATGGCCCGGGGCAGGAAGGAGATCTGGCCGTAGGTCATCTCGTAGGGCTCGGCCTTGATATCGGGCAGCCGGGTGTCGTCATGGTCGCGCAGGGCCGCCAGCTCCGCAGGGGTCGCCGGTTCGGTCAAGCCCAGCCTGTCGGCATTGTCGGCCGGCGCATAGCGGGCGTATTCTTCCGGCAGGCTTTGAGGAGCGCGCAGGCGGGCGATCTTGTAGCCGTTATACTGGAACTGCGACCAGACCAGCTCACCCTCAGCCGAGAGCGAGGGCATGAAAGCCCCGCCGCTGGTATTGGTCCAGAGTTTGAGATCCCCGCCGTCGGGCCGGATACTGTAGATGTTAAAGATTCCGCTCTTGTCCCAGGCGAAATAGAGGCGCTGGCCGTCGGCACTGAACCAGGGATCGCGGGCGTCGCCGTCATCGGCGACAAGAGGGGTGCGCTCACCGCTGTCGGCGTCGAGGAGGATAAGGTCGCGGCCGTGGCGGCGCGCTTGCGAAAAGACGATATGGCGGCCGTCGGGCGACCAGCGCGGCCCCATAATCCCCTCGCCATTGCTGAAGGCGGTGAGATCGCGCAGATGCTCGCCATCGCTGCCGAGAAGCACCAGGTTGTCGGTGCCATCCTTCTGCACCGCACAGAGCAGAGTGCTGCCATCGGGCGAAAGGTCCGGACTGAAGGCGCGCATCCGCCTGGTGAGCTGTTTCTCCTTGCCGCTCTGCAGATCGTAGCGGAAAAGATCGCTCAGGCGTGAGCCGTGACGGCCGCGCTCGATGCGGGCGTAGAAGAGCGAGTTGCTGTCGCGGCTCCAGGAGATCTGGCTGCTGACGCCGCGTTTGAGCAGCTTTTTCTTGCCGGTGGCGGTGTCATAAAGCCAGAGATGGGTCATGCTGAGATAATCGCTGCTCTCGCTGCCGCAGTAGGCGAGCTTGCGGCCGTCCGGCGACCAGGCCGCAAAGGTATTGCCCATTCCCTTGGGGGTGAGGATCTCCCCCTCGACGCGATGGGAATCGATCACCGCCAGGCGCTGACGATAATAGCGCCCCATCTCCTCCTGCCACTCCCTGTAGAGGACCTCGCCCCCCCTGCCTGTGGCCGCCCTGATTGCACTCTCGGCCGTGAAGGCCAGCGGCCGCGAGAGGCCGTCCGCGAGTTTTTGCAGGGCCTCCTGGCCATGCTGGCGCACGATATAGCGGATGAGGGCATAGCCGCTGTTGTAGGTGCGCTCGTTGCCGAGGCTGTTCTTGCCAAAAACCCCCATTTCGTCATAGGTCAGCTGCTCACCGGCCACAACCGCCGTACGGATGAGCATATCGCGATGGCTGTCCCACAGGTCGTACTGCAGCCCGGGAGTCTGGATCTGGGCCATCCCCTCCGCCATCCACATCGGCACCGAGGTCATGGCCACCGGATAAGAGGCGATGACGTTGGGATAACCATAGAGCACATCGTCGCGCTTCTCCGGCTCATAGCCGAAGGCCTGCAGGTAAAAGGCGGGGATTTTGCGCGGCAGCTTGCGCGCGGCCCCGAGGGAGATCATGTGGGAAAACTCGTGGGTGACGACATTGCGCAGCCAATCGTGGGTGCCGCGCAGAATGAAGGTCATCTGCGGCGCCCAGATCTCCACCTTGTTGTCATAATAGTAGGCGGCGCCGTTGGAGTTGTCGTCGTAATCCTTGATGATGAAATGGATGGCGCCGTCCGGACGGTAGTTATAGAGACTGGTAATGGGTTCGTAGATCTCTTCCGCCACCTTGGCGACGATGCGGGCGGTGCGTTCGGCCCCCTCATGAAAATGGACCTGAAAATGGTCAGTCCTGAGGGTGTACCAATCCAGTTCGGGATGGTTGATCGGCTCCTCCTGGGCATGTAGGATTGGCGCAGCGTAGCAGCAAAAGACAAGAATGAATCCCGTCCATCGCAAGAAATATCGTAATTTACTCCATCTCATAAAAGAGTAGATCCTGGCATAATTCGTAAACTCGGCGTGCAGGAGCGTCCTTTCCTGATCAGCGGACAGGAAAGCCAGCTTGCATCTCTGGATTAACCGCATCAATGTGTGACAGCAATTTTGATGATCTCGAAACGGCTATCACTCCCGGACTGGGCAGTCACCCGGGCGAAATAGACCCCGCTCTGCACCTTGCTCACCTCCCAGGCCATTTCGTGGTCGCCGGGAAGCAGATTTTCGCGCGAAAGTTCCCCGACAAGGTTGCCGGCGAGGTCAAAAATGCGGACGAGGACCCGTTCGACAGGGCGGGCGAGGCTGAAGCGGATATTGGCGGCACCTTCAGTCACCGGGTTGGGATACGAAAAGACTTTTTTCGCAAGCATAAGATCTGAACCCGGAACCGGGGTCACGGAGGCGCCCGCCAGTGCGAAGGCGCGCTGCGCTCCGCCCGCCTCTCCCCACACCGTGCAGGTGCTCCTTGCGGTGCCGAGGTCCCAGAGGTTGAGGCTGCCGTTCTTCCCGGCGGCGGCCATTTCGAGGATGCCGTCGCCATCCACATCCCCGAGGAGCAGGGCGCTCTCAGCCGATATTCCGCCGCTGAGGGGAAATCCCGGCTGACGCTCGCCGTGCTGGTTGAAGGCTTGAACCAGACCGTCATCGCCGGCGAAGGCGAGCCAGGCCTCGCTGTTGTCCAGCCGGCGCAGGAAGAGCGGGCTGCCCGGCTTGCCGGTGCTATCACTGACGGCTGAAACGGCCGGATAGTTAAGGGTCATGGCGCCGGTGTACTCGAAAACGGCAGCGCCCTCGCGCGCCACGCAGATGATCTCGGGCAGACCGTCGAGATCGATATCCCCGAGCGCCGGCGCGGTGATTCCGCTCAAGGCGACCGGCGGCTGATAGCCACCCTGAAAGACGCCGTCGATGGAATACCTCGCCAGGGCCCCCTCCCTACCGACCAGGGCGATCTCATAGCCCGGCACTCCGTCAAAATCGGCAACCAGGGGCTGGGCGGAAGTCAGGCTGCTCCCTTTCTGCCAGACCAGGGTCAGGGGATCGAGGCGCAGGGCGGTGATCAGGCCGTCGTCGCAGGCGGCCACGATCAGGCCATCGGGAGAGACGGCCAGGCCTGAGACGGCGGAACCATTGCCTTCGAGGCTTGCGGCTACTGTCAGGGAGCCGCTGACGGGGTCAATACGGATGGCTGAAATTCTGCCGCGGCTGCTGCCGATTATGAGGGCGGGATCGGCACCCCCGGTCAAAGCGATGCGCATCGAGAGCGAATCGCCCATGGGGTAAATGCCGCGCAAATCCAGTAGCCCGGGCGCCGAGGCCCTGGGCAAAAGATCGTAGGCCAGAATATCCCCGCCGGCCGAAAAGTAGTAGAGTTCCTCCCGTCCGTTCCGGTCAAGATCGGCGAAAAGAGGGGCGGAAGCCGGCGCGGCCAGAGGCCAGGCGATGACGTGGTTGCCTTCGGCGAAGGGTTTGGTGCCATCGCCGCGCCAGCCGTAGAGCCGGCCGTCGCGGGTGGCTGCGACCAGGAGGCCGCTCTCGCCGGCCGGGCCGGGCAGCAAGGCCAGGGAGGAAGGAACGAGGTTTTCACCCGCCGCCTCGAGGCGCGGGAAGCCGGGCTGAATGAGGCCGGAGCTGATGCGCAGGGTCATCACCGTGTCCGGAGGGGAAAACTGGTCGAGGCGGATCCGGGTGACGGCACCGCTGTAGGCCCCGCTGTTGGGAATGGAGGCCTCCGAGAAGACGACCTTATCGCTCTCATTGACGATCTTGTGGGATTCGTTGCCGGCCCACCAGGGGTCCCACCAGTCGCCGCTTTCGGTGCCGTAGCCGGCATCGAGAAAACTGTAAATATAGCCGATATCCTGGGCGCCGTCGCACTCGACCAGGTCGACGCCGCGATGGTCGCGGTTGTTGTTGACGGTGTTGGCGGTGAGGTTGGCGGCGATCACCTCCTCATCGACATGCCAGATGAGGAGGCCCGAGCCGGGCAGGCCGAAATCGTACTCGTCAATCCGCGTGAGCACGCCGATTCCGGATGGAGCGACGACGCGGCCGGTGGAGTCGAACTCCGCCTTGCGCCCGTTCTCATCGCGGCCGATGGTGATACGGTCGCGGTTGGGGTCACGCTGACGGTTCTCGATGAGATAATACTCGCTTGAGGTCACCGGCACCTTGAGAATGCGGGGTACAGAGCTGGTACGGGAGCTGCCGATGCGGGCTTCCGTAGCGCTCTGAACGGTGAGCGCCTCGTCCCAGCCCATATAGATCTTTTCCCAGGCGCTGGGCTCGGCTGGAATGAAGCCCTGAAAATTATAGGAGCCCTGGTCCATCAGCCCCCAGGAGCCGATGCCGGCGCGGCCGCTCTCGGTATCGAAGAGGCTGGGCATGCCGATCTGGCTGCCGAAAAGCAGGGTCATGGTGCCGAGCAGCCCGAGAGTGTAGGATTCCTGGTTCTGGGTTTCGGGCAGAATGATGCCGTCCCGCAGATAGATCCCGCCCGGGCACTCGATGCCCTTGAAAGTGGCGGGATCCTGGCCCAGTCCGGCGGCCAGCGAGGGGGCATCCATATAGACCGACTGGATATCGTAGGGTGTGGTGTCGAAATCGAAGGCGAAATCCTGGCCCACCCCCGCATGAAAGACCATCAGATAATCATAGCGGCTGAAATCGATCCCGCCCCCGGCCGCAGCCAGCTGCACGGCGTCGCGGAGAAGCTCGGCCCAGCGCTGCTGCTGTTTCTTTTCGTCTTCCTGTCCGCTGTAATAAACCATGTCGTGGGCGAGCTGGTAGGCCTCGGTCGCGGCTTCGGGAAAGACCTCCCCCGTCACCCGCAGCCGGTTCCCGGAGACACGGGAGAAATAGCTGTCCAGGGCGAGAAGCTGGTGCTGAAAATAGCTGCGGTCATGGGGAGAACGGTCGAGGGAATAGGTGGTCGAGGTGCCATAGTCGAAACGGCCTGTGCCGGTCGTGGTCGCCACCTGATCCTGGACGAACTCGACACGTAAAGCAAGGACGTGCAGCAGGGAATCGCTCGCACTGCGGCTGGAGAATCCGCGCGCGCCATCGAGCCTGGCGGCGGCTTGACGGGGGGCAGCGCCAATGATGAGGGGCGTGACGAGGCCCAGTAAGAGAAGCAGGGTGATCAGAGAGCGTCTTTGCATGGGGCGACCCGGTAAAAGACAGTGAGAGCAGGGTATTATAGTGCGAAGGGCAAAAGCTTTGACAAACTTTTGCCCTTCCGCGGATTGAACAAGGGAATGGCTAGAAGCCGATGCTCAGCGAAAAGCGCATGGTGTTGGCCAGCGGATGGCCCTCATCGGCGGAGACATAGCTGAAATCGAAACGGTAGAGATTGTAGGCGATGCCGGCACCGAGGCTGAAATAATCCACCTTGCCATCCTGGTCCCAATAATAACCGGCGCGCAATGCAAAGAGGTCGTTGTACCAGTACTCGGCGCCGCCGCTGACGATCCCCTTGAAGACATTCTCGGTGGTGGTGTCTTTTTCACTGATGGTCTTTTTCTCTTCAAACCAGGGCGAGGTGAAGATGGCCTTGTAAAAGGGATCCGAGGTGCCATCCGAATAGCGCTTTACCATGGTCTTGTTGACATCGGCAACGAAAGTCAGCTTGTTGTATTTATTGTTGATGGCATGAGCGGCGAATCCGACTCGGAGGTTGGTCGGCAGCGGATCAGCCTGGGCGGCGTCAATGTAGGTGATCTTGGGACCCATATTGGAGAGGTTGGCGCCGACACTGAAACGGCTGGAGACCTTGTACAGGGTGGCGAGGTCAAAGCCGAAAGCACTGGCACGGCCATCCCCCTCTTCGGAACCTGCACCAAAGGGGGAGAGATTCGACTGGATGAAACGCGCGCCGAGGCCGACAGCCCACTTTTCGCTCAGCTGGGTGCCGTAGGTGAGTGAAACGGCGTATTCGTTGCTCGAGAACTCGCCGATGGGATCGGGACCCGATTCATCGGTGCGCGATTGCGTGCCCAGATTGAGGTAGGTCACGTTGATGCCGATGGTGCCGATGTTCTCGAAATGATGACGATAGGCGCCGAACTCATAAAAGAGATCCGTGCCGAGCTGGGGGAGCCAGTTGGTGTGCATCAGCGTGATCTCCTTGCCGCGCTGAAAGCCGAGGCCGGCCGGATTGTAATAGACCGCCGTGGCATCGTCGGCCAGAGCGACAAAGGCCTCGCCCATGCCTGCAGCGCGGGCGCCGGGCGAAATCTGCAAAAAGAGCACTGCGGATTCACTTACGGCGAGCGCGGGAACGACAGAGGCCAGTACGACAACCGCTGCGATCAGGGATTTAAAAACGTTTTTCATGACAACCTCCTGGTGAAGACGATATCTGATCCTGAATTGAGTCCAAAAAAAATCCGAATGCCGGGCTTTTGATGATAGCTTCTCGCCGAACGACATTCGGAAAAGTAAAAAGCAAGAAGCCTATACAGAGATTCGTTAAAGCGCTCGCACAGCTAATTTTTGAGCGGATGCGTAGTCAAAAATTATGGAAATCTTTAACGAACGGGTATAGGCTCGCTCCTGTATGTTCTAACTCTGTTACGGTGTTAAAAGTTAACAACGAAAATAGAAATTTGCAAGCACTTTTTTCAGTACAGATGACAATACAATAATCATACCAGAAGAGATGCTTCCAAGGCTGCAGAGTCCAGTGTATCCTTATAATTTGTTTATTATAGCTTTACAAGATATCTCTCTGCCGTCGCATGGTCACCCCTCTGCATCGGAGTGTCTCAAAATTGAAACAGCCGCATGACTTTCGGTCACATACACCGGATATAACCCGAAGAGAGGGGCTTTTGTTCCCGTCAAAACTGGCGTTTCAGCCCTGGCGCCAAAGCCCCCCTTCCAGTGCGGGTGGGGGTCCGCTTACCCGACCAGCTGCTTGTAGGCATCCGCCTTGAGCAGGTTCGCCAGCTCCCCGGCCGAGGAGAGGCGGACCTTGACCATCCATCCTTCGCCATAGGGATCCTTGTTGACGGTCTCGGGAGCGTCTGTCAGCAGGGGATTGACCTCGACAACCTCACCGGAGGCCGGCGCAAAGAGGTCAGAGACCGCCTTGACCGCTTCGATGGTGCCAAAGGCGTCGGCCTGCTTGACGGCCGTGCCCACCGCCGGCAGCTCGACAAAGACCACATCGCCCAGCTCGCCCTGGGCGTAATCGGTGATGCCGACCACGGCGACGTCGCCCTCGACGCGAACCCATTCATGTTCATTGGTGTACAGGAGATCTTCAGGGACTGTCATGGTTTTCCTCCGTTGGTTTTCAGGATGAACTGTTCGATGTAACTGGTGTTGATATTGCCGGAACGAAAATTCTCTTCGCTGAGGATCTGTTTGTGCAGGGGGATGGTGGTGAAAATACCCTCGACGATGAACTCATCCAGAGCGCGCTGCATCCGAATGATCGCCTCCTCCCGGGTCGGGGCGTGGACGATCAGCTTGGCGATCAGGGAGTCATAATTGGGCGGCAGCAGATACTGGGCATAGGCGTGGGTGTCGACGCGCACCCCCATCCCGCCCGGTACGTGCAGGCTGGTGATCGTGCCCGGCGAAGGGCGGAAGCCGTGGGCCGGATCTTCTGCATTGATCCGGCACTCGAGGGCATGGCCGCGCATCTTCCAGAAGCGCAGATCGGCGCGCAGCCGGGCCCCGGCGGCGAGGCGGATCTGCTCCTTGACGAGATCTAGCCCGAAAACCATCTCCGTGACCGGATGTTCGACCTGGATGCGGGTGTTCATCTCCATGAAATAAAAATGGCCACGGTTGTCGAGCAGAAACTCGATCGTCCCGGCGCTGCTGTAATGAACCCGTTTGGCCCCCTTGACAGCGGCCGCGCTCATCTCGCGGCGAAGCCGCGGGGTGACCACGGGCGAGGGGCTCTCCTCGATCAGCTTCTGATGCTTGCGCTGCACCGAGCATTCACGCTCGCCCAGGGCGACGACATTGCCGTAGACATCACCAAGAAGCTGCACCTCGATATGGCGAGGCGACTCGAAATACTTTTCGATATAGAGATCGGCATTGCTGAAGGCGGCCCTGGCCTCGCTCTGGGCGGTATTATAGGCATTGGCCAGCTCGTGGGCGAAGCGCACCACGCGCATGCCGCGCCCTCCGCCGCCCGCCACCGCCTTGATGATGACCGGATAGCCGATCCGCGCCGCCACCTCCGCTGCCGCCTTGACGCTGTGAACGGTGCCGTCAGAGCCGGGAATTACCGGCACCCCTGCGCTGCGCATGGTCTCCTTGGCGCGGGCCTTGTCCCCCATCAGGGAGATCACCTCCGGGGTCGGACCGATGAAAACAATTCCGCAGGAGGTGCAAATGTCCGCAAAATGGGCATTCTCGGCCAGAAAACCGTAGCCCGGGTGGATGGCCTCGGCGTTGGTGATCTCGGCGGCGCTGATGAGATGGGGAATGTTCAGATAGCTTTTGGGGCTGGGGGCGGGACCGATGCAGACCGCCTCGTCCGCAAAGCGGATGTGCAGGCTGTTGGCATCCGCCTCGCTGTATACCGCCACCGTGGCGATGCCAAGTTCCTTGCAGGCGCGGATGATACGCAGGGCGATCTCACCGCGGTTGGCTATGAGGATTTTCTTGAACAAATAGTTCCCTGATTAATGGTCAGAACCGGTCAGACATCCCCGGTCAGGAAGCAGGTTCCACCAGAAATAGAGGCTGATTGTATTCCACAGGCTGGCCGTTCTGGGCCAGTATCCTGACGATTCTGCCGCTGCACTCCGCCTCGATCTCGTTCATCAGTTTCATCGCCTCGATGATGCAGAGCACCTTGCCGGGCTCGACCGCGTCGCCCTCGCGTATGTAGGGATCAGCCTCCGGTGCGGGCGCGCGATAAAAAGTCCCCACCATGGGCGCCTTGATCTCGACCAGGTTGCCCGGATTATCCGCCGGCGCTGGAGTCATCGCGGCAGGGGTGTGATGGGGCAGCGGGGTTACCGCTGGCTGCGAAGCCGCGGTCACGATCTCGATGCCAGTACTTCGTCCGCTGCCCGTCCCAACGATCCCCTTGCTGATGCGGACCTTGCGCCCCCACCAGTAGGTGATTTCCAGCTCGCCGATCTGGCTCTCTTCCACTATTTTAACCAGTTCCCTGATCTCTCTGGCACGCATGCATACTCCTCTTGGTTGGTCGCGGGGCTATCGCACCCGTTCGACATAGCTCTCCGTGCGGGTATCGATCCTGAGCTTCTCGCCCTCTTCGATAAAGAGGGGAACAAGCACGGTGCCGCCGGTCTCGAGGACCGCTTTCTTGGTCGCGCCGGAGACGGTATCCCCGCGCACCCCAGGCTCCGTCGAGGTCACCACCAGCTCGACGAAATTGGGCATTTCGACGCCGATGGGATTTTCGCGATGGAGCAGGACGGTCACCGTCGCGCTCTCCTTCAAAAAACCGACGCTGGAGCCCAGCATCGCCGCCGGCACGCTGTGCTGCTCATAGGTCTCGTTGTCCATGAGCAGCAGGCTGTCACCTTCACGATAAAGATACTGCATGGGCCGCCGCTCGAGCACGGCCTCATCCACCTTGTCGCCGCCGCGAAAGGTCTTTTCGAGGATGCGTCCGGTCTTGAGGTTGCGCAGTCGGGTGCGGACATAGGAGCCGCCGCGTCCCATCTTGAAGTGCTGGAACTCGAGCACTGCGCAGAGTTCACCCTCCAGTTCGATCACATATCCGGTCCTGAAATCAGCTGTTGTAGCCATATTTTTGTCGTTCAACTCCATTCAGAATTCAATTCAACTGCTCAACCCCTCTTTTCCAGCAGGGCCTTGCGCTCTTCCTGCAGCAGGGCCATGATAGCGCGGGGATCGGCGCGCCCCTGCAGGCTCTGCAGGATCACCCCGGTGAAAAAGCCGGCCAGCTTGTCCTTTCCCCCCAGCCAGGCCTCGGTTTCGTCGGGATGGCTGGTCAGGGCCTCCCGTACCACCATGCGCAGCTGGTCAGTGTCGTGGATCTGGGCCCCCGCCTCTCGTTCGATCGCCTCGGCCGGGGAAAGCCCGTTCTCAAGCCCCTCCGCGAAGATTCTGCGCGCCGCCTGTTGATGGATCCGGCCCCGGCTCAGCGAATCCAGGAGCACAGCGAGGTGTTCCGGGGTCATTTTGAGCTCCAGGACTGAGCAGCCGCGCGCATTGCTGGCACGCATCACCTCGCCCATGACCCAGTTGCTGGCCAGTTTTTTATCCTCGATGCGGGCGGCGAGACGCTCGAAATAGTCGGCCACCCCCGGATCTCCGGTCAGAAGCCCGGCGTCATAAGCCGGCAGGCCGAACTCACGCTCATAGCGCGCCTTGCGCGCCTCGGGGAGCTCGGGCATCTGCCGTCGCAGCTCCTCGACCCACTCCCCGCTGATAGCCACCGGCATGAGGTCGGGTTCGGGAAAATAACGGTAATCATGGGCCTCCTCCTTGCTGCGCATGGGCTCGGCCATGCCCCGCGCCGGGTCCCAGAGCAGGGTCTGTTGCTCGATCCGGCCCCCGGCGGCCAGCAACGCCCCCTGCCTTGCGATCTCGAAGGCGAGGGCGCGCTCGACGTGGCGGAAGGAGTTCATGTTCTTGAGCTCGGTCTTGACCCCCAAACCGTCACTTCCGGCGGGCCGGAGGGAGATATTGGCATCGCAGCGCAGGCTGCCCTCCTCCATATTGCCGCTGCTGATGCCAAGGTAGCGCACGAGCTGGCGCAGCCGCTGCATAAAATCGGCAGCCTCGGCGGGTGAGCGCAGATCGGGTTCCGTCACCAGCTCGAGCAGGGGGACGCCGCAGCGGTTGAGATCGAGCAGGGTTTCATCCTCGGCCACAAAGGCCTCGGCATGGATCGACCGGCCTGCATCATCTTCAAGATGGATGCGCCGGATGCGAATAGCCCGCTGCGCATCGCCCTCGCTTGTCACGGTCATGCCCCCATCGGAGGCAAAGGGCTGATCAAACTGGGAGATCTGGTAGCCCTTGGGCAGATCCGGATAAAAATAGTTCTTGCGGGCGAAGAGCGAAACCGGATTGATCCGGCAGCCGGTGGCCAGGGCGAGCCTCGCGGCCGAGGCAAGCACCTTTTCGTTCAGCACCGGCAGCGCTCCCGGCAGCCCCAGGCAGACCGGACAGACCTGGCTGTTGGCCTCCGCTCCGAACTGGACGCTGCAGCCGCAAAAGATCTTGCTCCTGGTCTGCAGCTGGATGTGCACCTCCAGCCCGATCACCACCTCAAAGGGGGCGCTGACCAGACCGGGATTGCTGTGGCTGTTCGCTCCCGTCCCGTTCATGAGGCCTCTGCAAAGGCGCGGGCCGGGGCGTGACCCTTTTCGAGGTGGTGGCCGGCAGCCAGCAGCAGCGGCTCCGAAAATGCGGGGCCGATGAGCTGGGCCCCGATCGGGAGCCCGGCGCTGTCTCGGCCGCAGGGCAAGGCCAGGGCCGGCAGCCCCGCCATGTTGACCGAGACGGTGAAGATATCGGAGAGATACATGGCAAGGGGATCGCCCGCCTTTTCGCCGATCCGGAATGCCGTGGTCGGGCAAACCGGCGTCAGCAGCAGATCGCAGGTCCGAAAGGCCTCGGCAAAATCGCGCTGCAGCAGGGTACGCACCTTCTGGGCCTTGCCGTAATAAGCCTCATAATAGCCGCTCGAGAGCACAAAAGTCCCGAGCATGATACGCCGCTTGACCTCCACGCCAAAACCCTCGCTGCGTGACAGGGTGTACATCTCCTCCAACGCCGCCGCGGCCGGGCTGCGGCGGCCATAGCGAGCCCCGTCGAAACGCGCCAGATTGGCAGAGGCCTCGGCATCGGCGATGACATAATAGGCGGCGATGGCATAGCCGCTGTGCGGCAGCGAGACCGGCACCAGTTCGGCGCCCTCCCGCCTGAGAAAGGCGGCGCACTCCTCCACAGCGGCGCGCACGGCGCTCTCCATCCCTGCCTGCGGGAAAAACTCCCGGGGAAGACCGATGCGCAGCCCCTTGAGATCGCGCGTCAGGGATGCCGCATAGTCCGGAACCGGCGCCATGCTGCTGGTGGCATCAGCGGGATCATACCCCGCCATGACCTGCAGGAGCTCGGCGCAGTCCGCAACCGAACGCCCCATGGGGCCGATCTGGTCGAGGGAAGAGGCAAAAGCAACCAGGCCATAGCGGGAAACGCGCCCCCAGGTCGGTTTGAGGCCGACAACCCCGCAAAAAGAGGCGGGTTGGCGGATGGAGCCCCCCGTATCACTGCCGAGAGCGGCGGTGCAGAGGCCGGCGGCAACCGCCGCAGCCGAGCCGCCTGAGGAGCCTCCGGGCACGCGCCCGGGATCGGCCGGCAGGCGCACCCCACCATAGGCCGAATTCTCGGTCGATGAGCCCATGGCGAACTCATCCATGTTGGTCTTGCCGAGAAAGATGGCATCCTCCTCGGCCAGCCTTTTCAGCACGGTAGCGGAGAAGGGCGAGTGGTAGCCCGCCAGCATGCGGGAAGCGCAGGTGGTCGGGCCGCTGCTCCAGACGATGTTGTCCTTGACGCCAAGAAAGAGGCCCGCAAGCCGGCCGGCAGTGCCCCGGGTCCGTTTGCGGTCAACGGCTGCCGCTTGCTCGAGCGCCTTCTCCGCAAAAACAGAAATAAAGGCGTTCAAATGAGCGCCTTTATCAATGTGCTGCAAATATGTTTCGGCCAGGCTCGTACAACTGATCGACCCGGCGGCGAGAAGGGGCTTGATGGATTGAAAATCGACGCTACCGGTATGCAAAAGCATTATCCTTGCAGGTGGATGAGGCGGCTATTCCTGCTTGTTTTCCTTCGGGCCGACTTCGCCCCGCGAAGCGGATTGCGAGCTGGTATCCTGGACTTCATTTGCGGCCTTTTTAAACTCGCGCAGGCCTTGCCCCATCCCTCTGGCCAGCTCGGGGATCTTTTTTGCCCCAAAGAGCAGCACCAGGATGAGGATGATAATTACCCATTCAGTCGGGCCAACGCCCATAACAACCTCCAGATACGCTGTGATAAAATACTATTTGCGCAGCTCGTCAGTAAGGTCAAGCTCCCGCTTGACATCATCAGTGGCTTTTTTCAGCTCGCGCATGGCTTTGCCAAGACCCCGTGCCAGTTCCGGCAGCTGTTTGGAGCCGAAGAGTATCAAGGCGACGAGAACAATCACGAACATCTCGTCTATACCTACACCGGGCAGCATGAGATCCTCCCAGAAGAGAATAGAGAAATATAGAGCACCAACTGATCAGAAGCAAGTAAAATTGTTCAGGCGAACCAGCGCAGGATGTAAGCCGCAATGATAATACCGATCACGCCGATGATGTTGAGGTGAAAGGTGAAGCCGATTGTGAACGAGAGAATGACCAGATTGACCGCCACCGGGCTGAAGCCGATGCTGGCGGATTTGATTAGAAAATCCTTGACCACTCCCTCTGGCAGGATCACCCCGATGGCCTCACCCAGGGTCGAGCCAATCAGAGCCCCCAACACCACGGCGATCAGGATCATCCCGATCGAGAATTTTCTTTTAATGCGGTATCTGTCCTTGGATAACACGGATTCCTCCTCCCCCTCACCGTTAGGATTTCAGATCGGATTCTTTGGGGATCAGGGTAATCTCCCCATCATCTTCGTTGCGCATCAGTGAGAAGACCGACCGGCCGATGCCGGCCAGGATGTAGAAAATCATGAAGGGAAAGAGCACATAATCGGGATAAACGAGAAAGAGCGCTGTGATGACGAAAAAGAGGATGAGCTTGAGGCGGTTAAAGCCCCTCTCCCTGATCGAGAAGCGCGGCATGCCCTCGTAGCGGATGGTGCTGGCCATGAGCAGGCTTACGACCGGGACCAGGCCGATCAGCATGCGCAGCAGCAGATCCCACTGCACGCTTTGATAGAGGATGACACAGCTGGCAAGGGTGACCCCCGCCATGGGGGCGGGCAAGCCAAGATAGTCGCTCTTCTTGCCCTCGGAGAGCGTGAAGACATTGAAGCGAGCCAGGCGGAAGGCGGCGAAGAGAACGGGAAAAAAGGCAAGGATCAGTCCGACCGGAGGGTGCAGGCTCTTGAGCTGGACAGTGTAGACCAGTACAGCCGGCGCCAGTCCGGAGGAGATGACGTCGCCCAGGCTGTCCATTTGCAGCCCGAACTCGTTGCTCTGGCCGGTCGCCCGGGCGATGCGTCCATCCAGGGCATCAAAGACTGCAGCAAAAAAGATCAGCCAGGCGGCGGTGGTATAGTTGCCCTCGATGGTCTGGAGGACCGAGAGAAACCCGCAGAAAATATTCAACGCAGTGAAGAGATTGGGCACATTGATGTAGGTGCGCTGCCTGGGTGTCCGCTTTTTCTTGATATTCATTTCACTGTTTGATCATCTCCTCCCCCGAAACGATCAATCTCCTGGTTTATTATCGTCATCAATACCGGTCGCCCCGGTTTGGGGCTGCTCTGGTCGCCGGACCTGCTGCGGTTTGATCCGCCCCGCCTCAGGCTGAAAAAATTCTGCTCTTCACCTGGGCAAGGTTCTCCGCTACGCGGGGATTATCGCCGTCGAGGATGCCCAATTCGGGATAGCGCAAGTCGATGGTGCGCACCGTATTCAGGCTGATCTCATCGGCGAGGAGGAGCCGGTTCTGGTGGCGTCCGAATTCGAGCCGGAGGTCGACAAGCTGGAATTCCCGGCGGCGCAGGAATGCCTTGAGCACCGCATTACTCTTGGAGGCCAACCGGTGCATCTCCTTGATTTCCAAAGAAGTGGCATGGCCGAAGGAGACCACGTGGTCCTCGTTGATCATCGGATCATCCCGCTCCTCATCCTTGAGGTAATACTCGATGATCGGGCATTCGAGCTCCTTGCCCTCTTTCATGCCGTAGCTCTTGACCAGCTTGCCCGCGACGACATTGTGCACCATCACCACCACGGGGATCATGTTGAGCCTCTTGACCAGGATCTCCTTATCCGAAAGCTCGCGGACCAGGTGAGTGCCGATGTGGTAGCTCTCGAGCAGCCGGAAAAGATAGACCGAGATCTGCTTGTTCATCATCCCCTTGCCCCGGATGTGGGTCGGCTTGGAGCCGGAAAGTGCTACGGCATCATCCTTGAACTCCAGGATGAGTTCGGATTCGTGTTCGCCTTCGTAAACCTTCTTGGTTTTACCCTCGTAGATTTTTTTCTTTTTCAAGCGTCTCTCCTCTTCACAGTCTGGCAGCAGCAAGTAGTTGGATTGTCATTCGGAGATACCCACTCTACGGAAAATCTCATCAACGTGTTTCAAACCGACCTGCTCATTGAAACAGGATTCAACCTCTGCGGCGGTGAGGAGCTCCAGGACACGCGCATCCCCGAGCAGGATCTCTCTGAAATCCCCGTCCTCATGGTAACAGCGCATGGCATCCTCCTGGACAATCCGGTAGGCATATTCGCGGCTCATCCCCTTGCCTGTCAAAGCCAATAACACCGGCTGGGAGAAGATTAATCCCCCGGTGAGGCGCAGATTGCGGATCATTCTTTCCGGATAGACCACCAGTCCCTCAACGATGCGCGCCAGCCGGTGAAGCATGTAATCGAGCAGGATGCAGCTGTCGGGGAAGATGATCCGTTCCACCGAGGAGTGGCTGATATCCCGCTCATGCCAGAGGGCGATGTTTTCCAGGGCCGCAAGGGCATTGGTGCGCAGCAGGCGGGCGAGTCCGGCGATATTCTCGCTGCCGATGGGATTGCGCTTGTGCGGCATCGCCGAGGAGCCCTTCTGACCGGCGCTAAAGGGCTCTTCCGCCTCCAGAACCTCGGTGCGCTGCAGGTGACGGATCTCCACGGCGATTTTTTCCAGGGTCGCTCCGCACAGGGCGAGGACGCTCTGGAACTGGGCGTGGATATCGCGCTGGATGATCTGGGTGGTAACCGGCGCGGGCCGCAGCCCGAGGCGGGCACAGGCGCTCACCTCCACCCTGGGATCGATATAGGCAAAGGTTCCGATTGCACCCGAGATCATGCCCACACCCGCGGCCTCCAGGGCGCTCTCCAACCGCTCCAGATTGCGCCCCATCTCGTCGTACCAGAGGGCGAACTTGAGTCCGAAGCTGCTGGGTTCGGCATGGATGCCGTGGCTGCGGCCTATACAAACAGTGTCGCGGTGCTTTAAAGCCTGCCGGGCCAGAATGGCGCGGAATTCCCGCATCCCTTCGAGCAGGAGAGCCCCCGCCTCCTGGATATTCAGGGCCAGAGCGGTATCGAGCAGGTCCGACGAGGTCATGCCGAGATGGATGTGGCGCGCCTCATCTCCCACCTTCTCGGAGAGGGCAGTCAGGAAGGCGATAACGTCGTGCTTGACCTCGGCCTCGATCTGCTCGATGCGGGCGATGGAAAATCCGGCCCTGGCCTTGATGGCCTCCACGGCAGCCGCAGGGATGGCGCCCAGCTCGGCCTGGGCCTCGCAGACGGCGATCTCCACCCTCAGCCAGGTCTCGTACTTGTGCTCGTCGCTCCAGATGGCGGCCATCTCCGGCCTGGCATAACGCTTGATCATCGGCCCTCTCCTTTCACACCGCCGGCGCGGTATTCCAGCTTGATGGTGAGGTTCAGATATCTGCGGCCGCGAAAAACCCTGAAAACCAGATTATCCCCCCGCTTGAGATCGAGGCCGTCGATGATCCGCTTGACATCCTCGAAGCTTTCCACCTCCCTGCCGTTGATGCCCATGATGACATCGCCGATCTCAAAGCCCCCGCGGGCGGCCGGACTTGCCGCTTCCACCTCGGAGACGATGACCCCGTGCACGCTCCTGAGGCCGAGATGGCGCGCCGTCATCAGGGACATCGCCTCGTAGCGCAGGCCGGTATACCAGCGCCGCTCCACTGCGCCGTAATTGATGAGATCGTCCAGTATGCGTTTGACGCGGTTGATCGGCAGGGCGAAGCCGAGACCAATGTTGGTGCCGTTGCCCGAGAGAATCCAGGTATTGATCCCGATCACCTCGCCATAGCAGTTGACCAGGGGGCCGCCGCTGTTGCCGGCGTTAATAGCGGCATCGGTCTGGATCATGTCCTCCATGATGCGGTCGTCATCCTGCCGGCCGAAATCGCGATCCGTGGCGCTGATCACCCCGACCGTCACTGTGGCCTTGGAGCCGATGTCGAAAAGCCCGAAGGGATCCCCGAGGGCGATGGCCCATTCGCCGATGACGACATCGTCCGAGTCGCCAAACTGCACATAGGGGAAATCATTCCCCTCGATCTTGAGGATGGCGACATCGCTGACATAATCCTCACCCACCTTGCGGGCGATATACTGCTTCCCCCCGGTCCGGGTGACAATGATCTCTGTGGCATCCGCGACAACATGCTGATTGGTGAGGACGTATCCCTCGCGCGAGATGATAAAACCCGAGCCCAATCCCTTGACCCGCTTCTCCACCGGGTGGTCCCGGAAGAACTGCCGGAAAAAAGGATCATCATCAAAAGGGGTGCGCTGGTAAAAACGCTGCAGCTGGACGACATTGATGCCCACCACCGCCGGACTCACCTCTGCAACCGCGCGGGTGATGGCGTTGTGGCGCGTGTTGGAAATCACATCCTGGATATCGGCCTCGCGGTTGACGGCGGCGCCGCGGCGCTCCGCCTCATGCCACGGCTGCCTCTGCGCTGCTGCGGGACTGGTTAGGGACAAGATGGCCGTCACAAAGAGCAGGGCGATACGGAGCCGGCCCCCGCCGGGGCCTGAAGAGCGGGGTCGAACGGTCATGGTGACTGATCCTGTGCTGGTGAGCCGGGCTGAAGGGCCTCCGGATATCCTTCTCATGAACGGGCCTTGACGCTCTCCCAATCCTTGAGAAACAGCTGAATGCCCGCATCGGTGAGGGGATGCTTGACCAGCTGCTCGATGACCTTGAGCGGGATGGTGGCGATATGGGCCCCCATCGTGGCGGCGTCGAGGACATGGAGGGGATTGCGGATGCTGGCCACGATGATCTCGGTCTGGAACTCATAATTGGCGTAGATGGAGAGAATCTGCTCGACCAGTTCCATGCCGACCTGGCCGGTGTCGTCGAGCCGTCCGACGAAGGGGCAGATGAATGAGGCCCCCGCCTTGGCGGCGAGCAACGCCTGCAGCGGGCTGAAGATGAGGGTCACCAGGGTGCGGATCCCCTCGCTCTCGAGCACCTTCACCGCCATCAATCCCTCTTTGGTCACAGGAATTTTGATGACGATGTTCTTGGCGATCCCGGCGAGTTCACGTCCCTCGCGGAGAATCCCCTCGGTGTCGAGGCTGACCACCTCGGCGCAGACCGGACCGTCGATCAGGGCACAGATGGCGCGATAGATCTCATCAGGCTTGCCCGGTTCGCGCGCGATCAGGGTGGGGTTGGTGGTAACGCCGTCGGCGACGCCGAGGGCCTTGGCCCTCTTGATCTCTTCCAGATTGGCGGTATCGATAAAGAATTTCATAGTCACTCCTGTAAAGGGGGTTGTTTTTCTCCATAACAGACCTGGACCAGAAACAGGCCGTGGGGGGGCGCCGTGCGTCCTGCAGCGCGGCGGTCCGAGGCGGCGATGATCTCCGCCATCGCCGACGGCGCCAGGGCGCCCCGGCCGATCTCCACACTGGTGCCGACGATGATGCGCACCATGTTGTGGACGAAGCGGTTGGCGTGAATCTCGAAGGAGAGCCTCTCCCCCGAGGCCTGCCATTCTGCACGCAGCACAGTGCAGCGGTGGTGCGCCAGTCCGGAACCGGCCTGGCAGAAAGAGACAAAATCGTGATCACCCAACAGGGCGGCCGCAGCCTCCTGCATCGCCGCAAGGTCGAGCCTCAGCGGCAGGTGCCAGGTATAGAGCCGGCCGATGGCGAGTGGGCGGGTTGCGATCTGGTAGCGGTAGAGCCGGCTGATGGCGTCATAGCGGGCATGGAAAGCCTCCGGGACCTCCTCGGCAGCGAGGATGCGGACATCGCCGGGCAGCAAGGCGTTGGTGCCGCGCATAAAGACCTCAAGGGGCAGGGCGCTGGCGGTGCGGAAATTGATCACCTGCCCGAGGGCGTGGACACCGCTGTCGGTGCGTCCGGCGGCGATGATCCCGATCCTCTGACCGGTCAGCCGGCCGAGGGCTGATTCGATCTCGCCCTGCACCGACCTCTGCCCCGGCTGCAGCTGCCAGCCGCAAAAGCCGGAACCATCATATTCCAGTGTCAGTTTAATATTACGCACGGGCTCTAGAGTCCCATACAAAACGCCAGAATGACGAGCGAACCCGTTATCACCCCCCAATCAGCCCCGGTCAGACGCAGTTGAGCGTAGACCGTGCGGCCGTCGCCGCCTGTGTAACAGCGGGCATCCATCGCCAGGGCCAGCTCGTCCGCCCGCCGGAAGGCGGAGACGAAAAGGGGCACCATCAGCGGCAGGAGCCCGCGCACGCGATGACGAAGGGAGCCCGTGAAGCGGGCCCCGCGCGAGAGCTGGGCGTTGCGGATGCGCTGCGCCTCCTCAAGCAGGGTCGGGATGAAGCGCAGAGAGAGGGTCAGCATCAGGCTCAACTCGTGCGTCGGCACGCCCAGCCGCTTCAGCGGCCGCGAGACGCGCTCGAGGGCGTCGGTCAGCTCGATCGGCGAGGTGCAGAGGGTGAGCAGGGCGGCGTAGAGAATGAGCAGCGCCAGCCGCACCGCATAGATGCCGCCGAGCAGGGCCCCCTCCCTGGTCAGGGTGATCGAGGTGCCAGGCACAACCCAGAGGACGCGCCCGGAACTCCAGACCAGATGGATGATCCAGGTGAGTGCAAAGAGCCAGAGAAAGGGACGCAGATTTTTCAGCACCAGCGCATAGGGAATCCTGGCGATCCTGATCGCAAACAGGAAAAGCAGCGCCATCCCTGCAAGAATATAAATATTATAGGTTAATAGCAGCCCGGTCATCAGACTGAACGCCGCGAAAAGTTTGCTGCGCGGGTCCAGCCGATGGAGAAAAGAGTCAGCGGGATAGTATTGACCAAGGGTGATATCGTCGAGAAAGGCCATAATTAACTGTCTGGTTTAAAATGGGAATATACAGAATATGGGTGCTAAATACAATTAAAAAGTAAAACGGATTTGCTGGGGCTGAGTCCCGCTCAGGCGGCTCATGGCCGGGGCGGCGTGCGGGCAGACCGCATCATCTGACGCGAGCTGGCAAGTGCTGGCGATTTTTTGCTTGACCTTTTCTCAATTTATTGCTATGTTGGCAGGCTTTTGCGCCGGCCGCTCCGGTTCCGGGACGGTTCGGATCCGCTCTTTCACCCCATAGAACCTAAAAGGTGGTTCTCAATATGGCCGAAGCCAAGGCGGGGAGCCGGCAAACCCCGGCGGAAAACCTGCTAGACTATATCCCTCACCGGAATCTTCCCTGGGATGCAGCTGCGGATGGTCTGGTAACCCTGCGCGTGGCCAGGTTTTCCGGACGGCTGCTGCAGAAATATCTGATGCCCCATCTCAAACACCCCCACATCGCCGTGCATCTCGATGCTTTCGGCTCCTGGGTCTGGCAGCACATGGACGGCCGTCTCACCGTCCGGGAGATGGCCGCCGGCCTCGAGCAGGAATTCGGCGATAAGATCAAGCCGGTCCATCAGCGGCTCGGAAAATTCATCAACATGCTGGTTGAACGCTCCTATGTCACCCTGGTCAAGCCGGCGGGGCAGCGGACCGGACCCTCCGGCGCAGCCGGGGAGCAGCCGCGCCCATGACCAAGCTGGAAAAAGCAGCCCAGGCCGTCGTCGGCCGCGCCCTCGATATTCATAAGGATGAATCGGTCCTGATCATCGCCGACGAGCCCTTTCTCGATCTTGCCCGTCTGCTCTTTACGGCGGCGGAGAAACGGAGCCGCCACTCCCATCTGCTCCAGGTCTCGCAGTCCTACATCAGTAAACATGCCCTTTGCCCGGCGGTGGAACGGCTTATGCAGGAGATGAATGTCATCCTGGCCCTGACCTCATTTTCCATCTCCCACACCCCAGGCCGGCGCGAGGCCTGCCGCCGCGGCGCCCGTTTCATCACCATGCCCGCCATCACCAACGAAACCTTCGCCCGTATTGCCGACATGGATTTCACCCGCATCGGCCGCCTCAGCCGCAAGCTCGCGGACATTCTCACCATCGCCAAGGAGATCGAAATCAGCGCCCCGAATGGCACCCGCCTGCGCGTCGGAGCGGGCTCCGCGAAGGGCTATGCAGACACCGGTGAAGTCACCCGCCCGGGAGCTTTTTCGAATATGCCTGCCGGCGAGGCCTGCATGGCCCCGGAATCCGTCGGCACTGAGGGTGAACTGGTCGTCGACAGCGGCATGGGGGTGCAGCGCGATGACCGCGATCCCCTCCACCTCGCCATCCGTGAGGGCCGCTGCGTGCGCATCAGCGGGGGGGATCCCGCCCTGCGCCTGCGCCGCCGCCTCGCCGTCCACGGACCGGAGGCGCGTGTGGTCGCCGAATTCGGCATCGGCACCAATGACGCAGCCCGCCCCAGCGGCTACGCCCTCGAGGATGAAAAGGTGCTCGGCAACATCCACCTCGCCCTCGGCAACAATCTCTCCTTCGGCGGCACCAACGACGTACCCATCCATCTCGACGCCGTCGTCTACAAGGCAAGTGTGGTCATCGACGGCCGCAGGATCATCGACGGCGGCCGGATGGTTCTGGATTGAAGCGGAGATGAGGAGAGGCGCGGTGTTGGTTCCGCACCGCACTCTTCGGACCAACTGCGGAGAAATCATGAAGATCTATATTACAGCGGACATGGAGGGGGTCAATGGCGTCGTGCTCCGCGAACACGTCGACCCGGCCTCCCGTGAGTATGAGATGGCCCGGGGCTGGATGGTCGCCGAGGTCAATGCCGCGATCGAGGGAGCCGTCGCCGGAGGGGCCTCTGAGGTCATCGTCAACGACTCCCACAATAACATGGCCAATCTGCCCGCCGACAGGCTCCACCCCGCCGCCCGCCTGGTTTCCGGACCCGGCAAGCCCTTTTCGATGATGCAGGAAATCGACAGCTCCTTCGCCGGGGCTTTCTTCCTCGGCTACCACGCCGCCTTCGGCACACCCCTGGCCGTGCATGACCACACCTGGGCCTACTCCTACATCGAGGATATCCGCATCAACTCCATCCACATCGGGGAATTCGGCCTCAACGCCGGTCTGGCGGGCCATTACCGGGTTCCGCCCCTGCTCGTGACCGGCGACCGCGCCGTGGTCAACGAGGCGCGCGCCCTCGTGCCCGGCGTGGCCGCCGTCGCCGTCAAGGAGGGGCGCGGCCGCCTCTGCGCCCTTTGCGAGCCCTTCGAGCAAAGCCTCGCCGCCATCCGCGAACAGGCCACGGCTTCCGTACACAACCTCCCCAGCCACAAGCCCCTCATCTTCGCCGAACCCTTGACCCTGGAGGTCGATTTCCCCAAGGCCGAGATGGCCGAGACGGCCAGCCTCCTGCCCGGCAGCGAGCGCACCGCGGCGTGCACCATCGCCTGCCATCCCGGCGATTATCCCCAGCTCTATCGCTGCTTCCTCGCCCTGTTCAGACTGGCGAAAACGGCCTGATCCTCCTCAGATCCGCAATAAAAAAAGCCAGGCCGCATCAGCGCAGCCTGGCTTTATCATATCCGGGGCAGCCCCCTAGAGGGCGAAAAAGCGCAGATAAAGATAGAGGTAGACCACCGGCGCTGTGATGGTCAGGCTGTCGAAACGGTCGAGGATGCCGCCGTGCCCAGGGATGAGACGGGAGGAGTCCTTCATCCCCGCATCCCGTTTGAACATCGACTCGAAGAGATCGCCGTACTGGCCGAGGCTGCCGCCGATGGCACCGATGACGAGAGCATCCTGCAGGAGCAGCCCCTTGACGAACCAGCCATGGCAGAGCCAGGCGGTGAGCAGGGCGAAGATAAAACCCAGCACCGTGCCCTCGATCGACTTGTTCGGGCTGATGCGGGGCATCAATTTGTGGCGGCCGAGATAGCTGCCGCCGACGTAGGCGGCGGTGTCGCAGATCCAGATGCTGAAGATGAGGACGAGGATCCAACCCCCAGCGGGCGAACTGTCGAGGCCGAAATGGGCGCCCGGGAGTTCGCGGATGAGGATGAAGCTGCCGAAGGCGAGGGGATAGTAGAGGGCGGCGAATGCTGTCACCGGCACCTCGAGGGTAGGGGAACCGCTGCCTCGATAGAGGGCTGAGAACTGCAGCCAGACGAAGAATGCCAGCACGATCGGCAGGATGAGGCGCACATCGAACCAGTAGAGGGAAAGCACCAGGGCGAGGGCGCAGATCAGGCCCGGGGCGTAATGGGCGCGGCTCCCCTTGGCGCGGGCGAGCCCGTAATACTCCCATACCGAGAGCACCACAACGAGGGTGACGAAGGCCAGCCACCACAACCCGCCCTGGAGGGCGGCGAGGACGATGAGGGGGCCGAAGATGAGGGCGACAAGGGCCCGGATCCCGAAAGATTTTAAGTTCAAGAAACCTCCATGGCATAATAGTTACAATTCGAATCAACCGTGAGGTCAGCGCGGCATCCGGATCACTCTCACCTCCACCTTGCCGCTGCCCCGCTCCGTCAATTCCAGATCCACGGCGGCCTGAAAGGAAAGATCGATGATGCGCCCAGCCACATAGGGCCCCCGGTCGTTGATGCGCACCTCGACGCTGCGGCCGTTGGCGAGGTTTCTGACCTCCACCAGGGTGCCGAAGGGCAGGCTGGGATGGGCGGCGGTCAACTTGCGCATGTCGTAGAGCTCTCCGCTGGCCGTCATGCGGCCGTGAAGCTCGTCGGCCATGAAAGAGGCGATGCCCGACTCGGGCTCACGCCAGCGCGCCGGCGAGGTTTCTGCAGACGAAACCGTCTCCCCCGCCCTGTCCGGCTGACCCTCCTCTTCCGGACCATAATCCGCTCCATCATTCCACCAGCGCGTGTTGGGATAGCAGGAGACAATCAGGGTGAAGAGCGAGCAAAAGAGCAGGGAGCGACGTTTCATGGTGCCCTCCGGTCAAAGCTGCAGGGAGCCGCGCAGCTGGGCGAGGTTCGCAAGCCCCTCCCGGCGGCAAAAATCCTCAAGCCCCTCGACCACCCGCAGGGCGGCGTCGGGATGGACAAAGCCGGCCGTGCCGATCTGGACGGCGGCGGCCCCGGCGATGATGAACTCGAGGGCATCCTCCGCTGTAGCGATCCCCCCGATCCCGATCACCGGGATGGAGACCCTCCTGACCAGCTCATAGACCCTGGCCAGAGCGACCGGCCGGATAGCCGGCCCGGAGAGCCCGCCGGTGACGGTGGAGAGCCGGGGTTTGCGGGTGCGGATGTCCACCGCCATCCCCACCAGGGTGTTGATCGCCGAGAGGGCATCGGCGCCCGCATCGGCGCAGGCGCGGCCGATTTCGCCGATTGAGGTGACATTGGGGGTCAACTTGGTGATCAGGGGGCGACGCGTCACCGCGCGCACCCTGGCGGTCACCTCCGCCGCAACCCGCGCATCGCTGCTGAAGGAGAGCCCTCCCTCCTTGACATTGGGACAGCTGTAGTTGAGTTCGTAAGCGGCGATGCCCTTCACCGCTTCGAGGGCCGCCACCACATCGGCGAACTCCTGGCTGCTGCGGCCGGCGACGTTGACGATCACGGCCGTGTGCAGCGACGACAGAAAGGGCCATTTTTCGAGCTTGAACTGCTCAACCCCGACATTAGGCAAACCAATGGAGTTGAGCATCCCGGCGGGGGTTTCGCAGATGCGCGGCGGCGGATTGCCCGGCCGCGGCTCCAGGGTGACCGTCTTGGTGACAATCCCCCCCAGGCGGTCGAGATCGAAAAAATCAGCGAATTCGCTGCCGTAACCGAAAGTCCCACTCGCAGTGAGGACGGGATTGTCCAGCACGAGGGATCCGATGTGCACCCGCAAATCAGTCATGAAAAAGGATCTCCTCGATGGGAAAGACCGGACCGTCCTTGCAGGCGAGCAGGTATTTCTGGCCGTCCCGGCGTGCCTCCGCCAGTTCGACTGCGCAGCCGACGCACGCCCCGAAGCCGCAGGCCATCCGGTTTTCAACCGTGACGTATCCCTTGATGCCTAAGGCCAGAGCCATCTCCCGCAGGGCGGCGAGCATCGGGGTGGGTCCACAGCCATAAATCACCCGGCCTGCATGATTTGCGCTGCTCCCCAGATAGCGGCGCAGCTCATCCTGCACCAGGCCGCGGCTTCCTGTGCTGCCGTCCTCGGTGGTAAGGTGGACCTCGGCGCCGCTCTCCGCCCAGAGGGTGCTGCGGCAGAGGTCGCCGGCGCTGCGCGCGCCGTAAAAAAGGCTCTTTTTGCAGGAAAAGCCCTGCACATCCTGAAGCAGGAGATCGAAGGGTGCGATGCCGATGCCGCCGGCGACCATGATGATCTCGTGCAGGCCGGGATCGAAGGGAAAACAGTTGCCGAGCAGGCCGATGGCATCCAAATGATCTCCGGGCGCGCACTCGGCGAGGGACTCGCTGCCGCGCCCCATGCGGGCGACGAGCAGATCGATGGTGCCGCGGGAGCGGTCGGCGCGATGGACGCTGAAGGGACGCCGCCAGAGCAGGTCCCGACGCCCGGGCACGAGCAGGTTGATAAAGTGACCCGCACGTGCTGCACGGGCCCACTCCGGGGCCTGCAGGGTCAAACGCACCACCTGGCGCGCAGCCTCCGCCCTCTCGATGACCGGCAGCTGCAGCACGGATTTTGACACGCGGGCTCTCCTTCTCCGTTTATTCGGGTCCGACCGGCCTCTTCCTGTTCTGTGGTGTTTTGGCATCAGGCGGGATGGCTGCTCCGGGCGGAGCGGGTTTGTCCTCCACCGCCTTTTCGATCTCGACCTCTTCCTCCAGGGATGGTTTATGCGGCGCCGGGGAGGGCGGCTCATCATCATCAGGATTGAGCACCTGCGGCCGGGTTCCACCCGGCTGCCCCTCCGCGTTCGCACCGGGAAGAGGAGCAGAACCCGCCGGGGATTGTCCCGACGCCGTCGAATCCACCTGGGCTGAATCGGCCGCCACACCCGCGCTGCCGGTCGAATCAATAATGCCGGCCGCCTGCGCGGTGCTGTCCGGGGCCAGGCTCCGCCTGAGGGAATCGCTCGCCGCTTTCGCCTTCTCGGCTGCCTGCTTGATCGAATCAGCTATCGCCTTTTTACGTGCCTCGATGGCCTGGATGGCCTGCTCATGGCGGGTCAGCTTGTTCTTGAGATTCTTGCCGTAGGCCGACTCGGGGTACTTTTCCACGATGGTCTTGTAGGCTTCGATCGCCTTGTCGTAGGCGCTCATCTCGTGCTCATAGAGCCAGCCCTTGCTGAACTGAGCTTTGATGGCGTAGGGCGAAGAGGGATAATCATCGGCGATCGCATCGTAGAGCTTGAGCGCCCTCTTCAGATCCTTTTCATCCCACCAGGCCTTCTCGGCCTCCCGGTAGACGATGCCCGCAGTGTCCACCTTATCGCTGAGCAAAGGCCAGCCGAGAATGCGCCGCGCCCCCTCGGCATGGGGCGAACCGGGATAGAGATAGACCAGGCTGCGGAAAAGGGAGTCGGCCTGGAGGGTGTCTTTCTTGATTGCATAGATGATATAGCCGATTGAATAGAGGGCCCGGGCGGTCATGGCGCTGTCCGGTTTGCTCTCAACGACCTGGAGGAAAAGCCGCACTGAGGAGTCCGGGCGGTCGAAGCTGAACATCAGCAGTTCGGCCAATTCGAGACGCTTCTCCGCCAGGGTGACACTCTTTTTCTTTTCGGCCTCCTCCTTGAGCAGGAGCTGTTGGGCGCTGTCGGAGAGGGCAGCGGTGGTCTGCAGGGAATCTGCGCCAGGGGCAGCCGACATGCTGGCTGCTGCAGCCGCATCATCAGGGGTGTGGCTGCGGGGCGGGCGCCGGTCGCGCCCGGTGTAATTCATCCACATGCCGTCAGCGCCGAGATCGATGGGGGCGTCGTCCAGCTCCTCCTTCTTCTCCTTGCCGTTGCCGTCGGCCGCCAGCGAGTCATCGGCCGTGGCGATGCCGAGAATTTCGTTGATCGACTTTTTCAGATCGAGCATCGACTTGATCGCATCGGAACGCTCCTTGGCCCGCGTCGCCAGCAGCGAGGCGGATTGCTCCCCGCGCACCAGGTCATAGTTTTCCTTGGCCTTGAGATAGTTCCCGTAACTCTGTTCCTCGATCTCGGCCAGGCCGTAATAGCTGCGCGCCGAGGCCTCCGTCCCCTTATGCTCCTCGATGATGTTGCGGTACCATTTGACGGCGGCCTCTTCGTCCCCCTTGGCGCGCTGGTTGTTGGCCAGCTGCAGTTTGATCATCGGGATGCGCTTGACCTCCAGCTCCTTGGCGAGCAGGAGCGAGAAGGTGCGGATAGCCCCCTCGTAATCCTTGAGCAGACCCTGGGATTCGCCCAGCTTGTAGGTCGCCTGGGATTTAAAATCCTCGTTTGGGCTGGCCTGGACGGCGCGGCGGAAAGAGGGTACCGCCTCCTCATACTGCTTGAGCTGGATCCGGCACTCCCCCAGCCGGTAAAAGGACATCGCCCGGATGAGCCGGTCATCCGACTCTTTGGCCGTCCGCGTATACTCCTCGGCGGCGGCCTCATAGTTGCCCTTTTCAAAATAGAGAGAGCCGAGCTCATACTCCGCCGACTGGCGGACAGCCTTGGGGAAGCGGGTGTTGAGGGTGATGTCGCGGAACTTTTTTTCGGCCGCGTCGAATTCACCCACCGCGAGCAGGGTCTTGCCGAGCAGGATCTCGGCCTGGGGGATGAACTCACTGCCGGGATAGAGTTGGATGATCTCTTCGAACTTGCGTTTGGCCTTGGAATACTCACCACGGTAAAAGAAGCACTCCCCGACCATGATCAGGGCGTCGTCCACCCAGCGGCTTTTCGGATAATACTCGAGGACGCTGGAGGCCTTTTCGATCGCCTTCTGGTAATTCTGCATCTCGCTCGCGGTCGGTTTGTTCGCAGTGGAACTGGTGGTCAACTCCCCCCTCCGCCTCGCCTCCTGCTGTTCCTCGGGCGAGAGTTCCACGACCTGTGTGCGCTCGCGCTTCTTGCGCTCCTTGGCGGCGTCGTTAAAAAACTGCTCGGCATTATAGAAAGTATTATAATAGGCGCAACCGCTGAAGAGAATCAGCGTCAAGCCAAGGAGGGATAGGGCGTGAAATTTGCGCATGGGATGCTCTCGATTCTGCCGCTCTGTTTAAAACCTAAATTACACTTTGCTGGCATAAATAACAACTGAAAAATCGAGCCGCCGCAGGGGTGGTGACCACCCCTGCGCCGCCTTCCTGTTTACTCCACGCCGTCTGGATTGGTTCCCCAATCCAGACTCATGCGGCGGCTGAAATCGATCAACAGGCGGGCGGCCAGACCGACGGCCAGCCCCGTGAAGAGGGCCGGCAGCCAGACCAGGGGGAGAAGGGTCCAGATTTCGCTGCTGCGAACGTAGAAGAGACGGACAAGGGCGAGTTGGGTGAGATTGTGGGTGAGCGCCCCGATCATGCTGACCCCGGCGATGCTCAGACTCCGCCCGCCCGCACTCCGGGCAGCGGCCATCACCAGGACCGCGGTCACGCCCGCCGGCAGGGCCAGCCAGAAGCCCGGACCGGCAAAGGAGCCGGTCAGGAGTGCGGCCAGTCCCACCCGCAGCACGACCACGGCAAGGGACTCCCGCCAGCCGTAGACGTAGAGGGCGATCAGGGTGGCAATCTGGGAGAGACCGGGCTTGATCCAGGGCAGGGGACGCGGGATCAGAGACTCGAAGAGGAAGAGGGCCAGGCCGGCGGTCGCCAGCAGGGCCAGACGGGTGAGTTTGGTGGTCAGCGGCCGGCTCATCCCATCACTCCGTGATCATGTCGAGCGAACCGCCGATATGGCCGGGGATGCGGACGATCACCCGGTTGGGGACACAGACGATCAGCCCCCCCTGTCGACGGACAGCACCAGAGCGGACGCAGTGCTTCTCGGGACAGGGCGAGGAGATCACCCGGACCGCCCCTTCCCTGACCTCGACTACGGTAGTCCCGAGCGGGCCGGGCACCTCGTAGCGAGCGGGGGTGTCGAGATAGGCGCGCACAAAGAGCCTGCCCCTGGCCTCGATCAGGACCTCACGCCCCCTCTCCCGGCCCGGCAGCAGAAGTGCCGAAAGCAGCAGGCCGATGATGAGCCCCAAACCAAGGAGCCATTTGTCGGCCTGCGTCAGCAGGGGACGCCGCACGGCGGGAGCCGCCCGTTCAGGGGAGCTGATTAAGGGCATCCAGCCGCTCCTGGGCGCGGCGCTTGTATTCGATGGAACCGCGATGATCCGGATTGATGAACAGGGCGCGATCCCATTCCGCGATCGCCGCGCGGTACTTTTCTTCAGTATAAAAATTGAGACCGCGATTGAAGTGTTCGTCGACCAGCCGGGTGACGCTGTTGCGGCACTGCGCTTCAAGGGAGAGGGCCTCCCCGTGAGCCGGATCCTTCTTCAAGGCCTCCGTGATCACCTCCAGGGCGTCGAAATAGCGGCCGCTGAGATAGTTGGTCCGGCCGAGCTGAACCAGCCGCTCCACCGGCAGGTTCGCATGGACCTTGCGGCGCAGGGCGGGGATCTCCGCCGAATCGGGATCGTAGCGGCTGAGGGAATCGAGGGCGGTCAGGGTCGCCTCCCAGCGCCCCTGGGCGGAGGAACGGCGGGCAAGATCAAGAAAATACTGCCCCTTGTTCGCCGCGGTCGGCTGCAGTTCGCTCAGATAGCGCAGGGCGCCCGCATGGCCGGGCCGGATATCGAGGATGGCGCGGAAGAGTTTGCGCGCGGCCTCCGGATCACCGTTGGCATAGGCCGCCTCGGCCTTGGCGTACTGCTGGTTGATGTAGGTATTCACCCTCCCCTGCATCTCCGTCTCGCGCTTGCGCGCATAGGCAAAGTCGGGTTCGATCTCGAGAATCTGGCGGTAAAGCTGGAGGGCCTTGAGCCAGTCACTGGCCTCCTCCCGTCGCCGCGCCTCGAGCAGAAGATGATCCACCGCCTGCTTGCTCTCCTTGCGCTCGGCGACGATGCGTTCGATGTACTCCGCCGCCTCATGAAAATTGGGGTCAAGCCCGAGGGCCTTGCGAAAACTCTCCTCCGCGTCGAAATACTTTTTCTGGGTATAGTAGCCCAGGCCAGTAAAATAGTGCTCCTGGACCTTCTCGGCGATCTCCTTGTCGATCCTGGCCAGATACTCGGCGGTCCCGGCGTGGTCGGGCAGGACCAGACGGATCGAGCGGAAAACCTCGCGGGCGCGCTTGAGGTCGCCCCGCTCGTAGAGCTGCTGGCCGTTCTCGTACCAGCGCTCGCCATGCTGGGTGACGCTCGGGGCGATGGTCTGCAGGGCGAGGAGGGCATAGCGGTTGCCCGGTTCGATCGCCAGCACCTTGCGATAATTGACAGCGGCGCTGATGAACCATTTTTTCTGCAGGTTACGCTGGGCCTGCTGGAGGAGGGAATCGATGGCGCTGTCCTGGATCCGCACCCGCCCCGAGAGGGTGTGAATGATCTCCTGCGCCTCGAGGCTGGCGGGATCCCAGGCGAGCGCGCGCTGGGCATGGAAGAGGGCCTGGCGCTGGTCACCCTGCTTGAGCATGGCGCTGGCGTTCTCCCGCGCCGTGCGCGAGCGCTGGCGGGGCGAGCTGCCGACTGCGAAGGAGAGACCCAGTTTGCCGCTCTCCCGGCCGAAATCGTAACCAGCCTCGAGCTGGAGGTTCTCGATGGCGAGGTGAAGCCCGGCGGCGATGCCGTCGTCGCGGAAATCCTCCATGCCGGCGAGCAGGGTCAACCACGGGGTGGGCGAGAAAGAGGCCCCGAGATGATGCACCTCCTCTCCTCCCTGCCAGCTGTAGCCGTAGCTGACCCGCGGGCCCTGCCGGGTGATGGCATAGCTGAGAGCGGCCGAACCGCGATAGGCGGGGCCGCTGGAGGGATTGAGCGAGAGATCGGTGAGGCTGAGGCCGGCGGAGAAGGGGATCAGCCAGTAGGGAAAGGTCGAGCCCTCGCGGGGCTCGACCACATCGAGAGGCTGCCAGACGGCACCGATACCGAGGGCGGTGTAGCTGGTGCGGCCGTCGGGGTGATTGGTGAGGCTGATGCCGGTGTGAATGCGGCCGATGAAGGAGCGCCCCAGACCCGCAGAGAGCAGCTGGTCATGGCCCGGTGCGGGCTGGCGGCCGATGGCCGCGGCGACGGTGCCGATTTCAGGAAAAAAGGCGGCGGCGCCGGCGTATTCAATGCTGAAAGATTCAGCCAGGGAGAGGTAGCCCTGCTGCCCGCGATAAGGAGCCAGCCCGGCGGGATTCCAGAACAGGGCCGAGACGTCGTTCAGGCCCACCACCCCCTGCCCCCCCTGCAGCATGGGCCGGACACCAGGCATGAGGCTGTGATAGGTCTGGGAATAAAGTGCAGATGATGAGCCCACCCCGAGAACTATGACCAGAATTGCTATGCGCGGAATTCTCCTCATCCGGATCCGCCCTAAACGATCATTGACCGGTCATAATCCACTTCATACATCTCCACGGGCTGGGTTCGCCCTTTCACCTGCACACTGTCGAGGTGGATGGTGGGATACTCGCCGTCAAGCTGGCCGACCATCTCGCCCGGCACGATGATCTGGCCGGGCTTGGCCAGACCGCAGAGCCGAGATCCGAGATTGACCACCTCGCCGATCACCGTATAGTCGAGCCGGTCCTGAGAACCCATGTGGCCGAGGATGGCCTCGCCGATGTGCAGTCCACAGCCGACCTGCAGGGTCACCTCGCCCTGGCGGCTGCGCCGGAGATTGAGCTCTCGAATGGAACGCTGGATCTCCACGGCGGCGTGAATAGCGGTGTCGGCCTGGCGCTCGCCCAGAAAAATGGCCATCACCTGGTCCCCCATGAACTTGTCGACAATCCCGTTGTTCTCCTCGACGATCCTGGCCTGCAGATCGAGATAAATATTGATCAGCTTGATGGTCTCCTCCGCGCCGAGCCGCTCGGTCATCGCTGAAAAGCTGCGGATATCGGAAAAAAGGACCGTGATCACCCGCTTCTGCCCCGCTGTGGCAGAACGAAGGTCCCCGTTGGCGGTGGAGCGGATCATCTGCAGGGTCAATTTTGAGACGAATTTCTGCATCTGCAGCTTTTCACGCAGCTGCACTATCATGGCATTGAACTCCATGGTCAACCGGCCGAGCTCGTCAGTGGCCAGGACCGGGATCTGGATATGGAGGTTGCCGCCGGTGACCTGGCGCAGCCCCCCGCCGAGCAGCTCGATCTGGGCGGTCATCCGCCGCGCGATGATAAAAATGATCACGATCGAGATGATGATCACCAGGGCTGTGGCTGAAAGAATCGCCCGGGTGACCTGCTGGATCGGACGCATGATAATATCTTTGTCAAATCCCAGCACCGTGATGCCGAGAAAGATCCGCCGGTCGCCGGCGCTCTCGCGGCGGGTGTACATGGGATGCAGATACTCGATGTTGGCACCGCGCTCCCGCACCATGGTCGACTCGAGGGCGAGCATCCAGCTGCTGTCCGCCGAGGTGAGCTTGCGATAGAGCCGTTCGGTGTTGGTGTGGGCGATGATGATGCCCGAGCGGTCGATCACACCGACGTAAGCGAGGCCGGCAATGTTCTCGTTGTAGACCGAGAGGATCGACTCCCGGATGTGGCCGAGCTGGAGCGAACTGCTGTTGGCGTCCATGTCGGTGCGGTAATAGAGGAGCAGGTCATCCTTGATCGCCGTGGAGACGTGCTGCATGACCATGGTGCAGGTCTCGGCGAGACGTTCGTTGAGGATGCTCTTGCCCTGCTGGATGACGACAAAACTCAACACCGACATCAGACCGATGAAAAGCAGTCCGATGGTCAGGATCAGCTTGACCCGCAGGGGGGCTGACTCGAACCAGCGGAAGATATGTCGCGATCCAGAACCCATCATCCTACTCGCCCAAGGGTCATTCAGGCTGTCGTGTCCAGGCGGTGCAGGCGGCAGCGCCGGTCATTTGCGGGTGAAATTGGCGAGGCGCTCGCAAACCAGATCCTGCAGGTGGTTGGCCGTGCCGGTCGGCACGTTATAGTTGTTGACGATCATGGAAAAGACCAGCAGCTCGTTGTCACGGGTGGTCACATAGCCGGAAAGGGCGCGTACGCGTCCGATCAGACCGGTCTTGGCCCTTACATTGCCCTTGGCCGCTGTTCCGCGCATGCGCCCCTTCAAGGTGCCGTCGACGCCGGCCACCGGCAGGCTGTCGTAATAAGCCTGGCCGGCCGGTTGCTCGCGCATATGACGCAGCAGCAAAATGATGCTCATCGGCGAGACCAGGTTCTGGCGGGAAAGCCCGGAACCATCGGCCGCGTAGAACTGCTGCGGCGTGATCCCGGCGGGCTCAAAGAGCTGCTTGGCCGCCTTTTCGCCGGCCTCGGCGCTGCCGCTGCCCTCGAGCTCGCGGCCCACCGTGCGCAGAAGAAGCTCGGCGAAGAGGTTGTTGCTGTCCTTGTTGATCTTGTGGACGATCTCGCTCAGGGGCGGCGAGGTGTGCGAGGCCAGCTGCACGGTCTTGTATTCGACCGGGAGGTAGCCCGGCAACTCGTCGATTTCAAAGGCCTCCTCATAGACGCGGATACCGCGGCTGAGCAGAATCTCGCGCAGCACCGTGGCCGTATACTTGGCCGGATTTTCCACTGTAATCCAGTCGCGCCGCTCCTTGCTGCCCTGACTGATCGTGCCCTCGCAGATAATCTTGTTGCTGCCCGGATCGCGCCAGAAACCAAGCTTGCTGCGCGAGCCCGTCGTCACCCGGTTGACAATCTGCACATAGGCGGTATTGGGCTCAAGACGGTAGCGGGCGGCTGCGCCGAGGCTGTCGCCAGGCATGAAGATGAGGTCAACGCAGTTGTCATTGAAGGTCAGGGCGCTGATCTGGGCGGAGTAGTAATCGGTGAGGTCATCCCAGGCCCAGCCGGCTCCGATGCGGCCGTCGCTGAAGTAGCGGCCGTCGCCGATGACCTTGCCGGTGATGGCGGTGATTTTGCGCGCCTGCAGGCTGTCCGCCCAGCGCTCAAAGACCGCAGTGATTTTGCCATTCTCCCAGCGCCCGCTCAGCGAGGGATCGCCACAGCCCCTGATGATCAGATCCCCCTCCAGCACCCCCTCCGCCGAAATCAGCCCGTGCGCCAGCAGCCGGGTGACGTAGCGGAAATCGGGCCCCAGACCGAGCAGACCGGCGGCGGTGGTGAAAAGCTTCATGTTCGAGGCGGGCATGAAAGCCTTGTTTTCGTTGCGCAAATAGAAATATTCACCCGTCAGGGTGGACTGCACCGCGACGCCCCAGTGGGCCGCACTGAACGAGGGATCTGAAAAGATGTACTCCAGGTCGTTGCGGATCTTGATCAGGGCCTCCTGCGAGTCATCGAGGGGCGGACCGGCGAGGACGGCAGCAGTGCAGAGGAGCAGACAGAGAAGCGCCAGGATTTTCGGATTCATGTTGGATCTACCCAGGATAAGAAAATCAATTTACTGAAATTAGAGAAAATTCACCAAAGAATCAAGCCTTTTATGGCCGTGTCAGAAGAGAGGAGGATTCTCTTTCTTTTATATGCAAAAATGTGTAAATTTGCGGAAATTAATTTAACCGAGAGCCTCAACACTGATGAAACACAGCGGATTTATCCTCTTTCTCAGCATCGCCCTCATCCTCTACACCTGGATGAACTGGTACCTCATCCGGCGCGGCCTTCAGGCCCTGCCGGGCCCATCGGGGCTGCGCAGCGCCTTCACCATCCTCATCATCCTGCTCGCAGCGGCCTACCCCCTGGGCCGGCTCTGCGAACGCAGCCTCAATACCGGCTTGGGCGCTTTCCTCGTCCACATCGGCGCCTATTATACGGCCGTGCTGATTTTCGCACTGCTCGCCCTCATCATCATCGATCTCGTCCGGCTCGCCGACCATTTCTTCCCCTTTCTGCCGGCGGCCTGGCATGAGGCCCGCAGCAGCGCGCGCACCCTGCTCCTGGCCGGCGTCGCCGCCCTCACCCTCATCCTGACCCTGGCCGGTGCCATCAACGCCCGCCATCCCCGCGTGCGCCACCTCGACATCGCCATCGACAAACAGGCCCCCTTCCGGCATACGCGCCTGCTCCTCGCCACCGACATCCACCTCGGTACCCTGGTCCATAACTCGCGCATGCAGGAGCTGGTCAGCCTCATGCAGGCGCAAAATCCCGATCTCATCCTCTTCGGGGGCGACCTTTTCGACGAGGACATCCTCTCGCTCTCGCGGCAGAACATGGCCGAGGTGCTCCGTCAGCTCCAGCCGCCCCACGGCGTCTATGCCATCATGGGCAACCATGAACACATCAGCGGCAGCAAGGAGGCCGTCCGCTACATGGAGGAGTCCGGGATTACCGTGCTGCGTGACCGCGCGGTGCGGGTGGCGGAGGCCTTCTGGCTCATCGGCCGGGAGGACCGACAAGCCGTCTTTATGGGCTCCGGGCGGCAACCCCTGGCGGAAATCATGGCGGGGATCGACCGCCGCGAGCCCCTCATCCTGCTCGATCATCAGCCCTTCCATCTCGAGGAGGCTGTGAAAGAGGGCATCGATCTGCAGCTCTCTGGCCATACCCATCATGGCCAGTTCTTCCCCTTCAACCTGATCACCGGGGCGATGTATGAGATGAGCTGGGGCTATCTGCGCAAGGGCAGCAGCCACTTTTATGTCTCATGCGGCGCCGGCACCTGGGGACCGCCGGTCCGGCTCGGCAGCCGCCCCGAGATCGTCGTCATCGACCTCACCTTCAACAAAAAGTGATTGGGCGGGTGTCCGCATGAGCGATCTCTATCAGGCCTACAGGTCATGCACCCTCTGCCCGCGCGAATGCCGGGTCGACCGGACGTCCGGCAGGCTGGGGATCTGCGGGGAATCGGCCGAACTGCGCATCGCCTCCATCGAAGCCCATTTCGGTGAAGAGCCCCCGATCAGCGGCACCCACGGTTCGGGCACCCTCTTTTTCAGCGGCTGCACCCTGCTCTGCAGTTTTTGCCAGAATTACCAGATCTCCTGCTTCCACATCGGAGACCGGACGACAGTGGAAAAGGCGGCCGATCAGGTCGCCGATCTGGTAAAGCGCCGGGGGATCCACAACCTCAATCTGGTCACGCCGGACCATTTCCTGCCGCACGCCATCGACCTCATCCAGCGCCTGCGCACCCGGGGAATCGCCCTCCCCGTCGTTTTCAACAGCTCGGGATTTGAAAAGGTGGAGCTCCTGCGCCAGACGGAGGAGTATGCCGACATCTATCTGCCGGATTTCAAATACAGCGACGCGGAGCTGGCGCACGCGCTCTCGCACTGCCGCTCCTATCCCCTGGTCGCACTCGATGCCATTGCGGAGATGGTGAAACAGAAGGGATTTCTTGACCACTTTTCCGAGGGACGGGCGATTGCGAGCCGGGGCGTGCTGGTCCGCCACCTCGTCCTGCCCGGCCAGACCGCCAACTCGATCGAGGCCCTCTCGATGCTCTTTGCAGAATTCGGCCCGGAACTTCCCCTGAGCCTGATGTCGCAGTACCGGCCCGCCCGGATGGTCAAACAGGCGGAGCTCAATCGCCCCCTCCGGCCCGAGGAGTTCAGCCGCGTCTACAACCACCTCCTCGAACTCGGCTTTAAAAACTGCTTCGTTCAGCACATGGAGGGCTCCCCCGAGGAGGAGGATCCCTTTCTTCCAGATTTCAACCGCGAACGCCCCTTCAAGGGCAATCTGCGCTGATCCAGCCCCCGCCGGCCGGCCGCCCCAAGCCCCTCCGCCTGCCGCTCACTCCAACCCGTACTCCTTGAGCTTCTCCCGAAGTGTCGAGCGCGAGATATTGAGGGCCTTGGCGGTCCTGGACTTGTTGTTGTGGTATTTCTCCAGGGTGCGCAGAACATGCTGGCGCTCGATCTCCGCCAGGGTCTCCCCATCGGCATTGACCGTGCCGGGTGTACGCGCTGCCGGGGGAGCCGGCACCGCCGCCGGCATCTCGACCGGCTCAAGATGGAGGAGTTCGGGCGTGATTTCCTCCCGCTTGCAGAGAATCACCGCGCGTTCGAGGACGTTCTTGAGCTCGCGCACATTGCCCGGCCAGGTATAGCGCAGCATCATTTCCGCCGCCTCGGCCGAAATACCCTTGATCGACCGGTTGAATTCGCGGTTGTTCTGCTCGATGAAGAGCTTGGCCATCGGCAGGATATCCTCCGGATGCTCGCGCAGGGCGGGCAACATGATGACCATCACCTTGAGCCGGTAGAGCAGATCCTCGCGGAAGAGTCCGTCGCGTACACAGGCTTCCAGATTCTGGTTGGTGGCGGCGATGATGCGCACATCGATGGTGATGTCGGAGGTGCCGCCGATGCGCCGGAAGGTGCTGCTTTCCAGCACCCGCAGGAGTTTGGGCTGCAGGGAGATCTTCATGCTCGAAATCTCGTCCAGAAAGATGGTGCCGCCGTGGGCCAGCTCAAAGAGGCCGCGCTTGGTCCCCTTGGCGTCGGTGAAAGCCCCCTTTTCATAGCCGAAAAGTTCGCTCTCCAGCAGGTTCTCCGGGATGGCGGCGCAGTTGATCTTGATCATCGGCTTCTCGGCGCGGGCGCTGGCCGCATGGATGGCATCGGCAACCAGCTCCTTGCCGGTGCCGCTCTCCCCCTCCAGCAGTACCGAGGTGCGCGGGGTCTCGGCGATGATCTTGACCAGATTGAGCACCTCCTGGATGGCGGCGCTCTCACCATAGAGGCCCGATTCCGGCGCCCGGCGGCGCTGCTGCTCCTTCAGACGGGCGACCTCCAGCTTGAGGCGATGGGTCTCGAGGGCCTTGGCCACCACCAGTTTGAGTTCGTCCAGCTCGAAGGGTTTGAGCAGATAATCATAGGCCCCCGATTTGAGAGCCTCCACTGCGGGACGGGCGTCGGTGAGGGCGGTGATCATGATCACCAGCAGCTCCGGCTGGAGCTCACGGATGCGCGCCAGCACCTCCAGACCGCTCTTGCGGGGCAGCTTGATGTCAAGCAGGACCAGGTCGATCAGCCCCTTCTCGATCCGCGTCAGCGCCTCCTCCCCGCTCGCTGCGGTCTTGACGAAGTAGCCCTCCCTCTTCATCACATCAGCGATGGTTTTGCAGAGATCCTCATTATCCTCGACGACGAGAATGCTCGCCTTCATTTACTCTCTTCCTCCGTAGGCAGTATGACGCGAAAAGTGGTCCCCTCACCGAGTTTGCTGGAGACGCTGATCTCCCCGTTGTGTGCGGCGATGATGCGGTAGACGATCGAAAGCCCGAGGCCCGTCCCCTGCGCCTTGGTGGTGTAAAAGGGGTCGAAAATAACCTCCAGGTTCTCCTCCGGAATGCCGACCCCCGAGTCCGTCACGGTGATCTCGACAAAACGGCGGTCCGGATCGGCCCCGGCCGCAGGCGAGCGCAGGGCGGTGCCGCGGCTGGGTCCGGCCTGAATCACCAGCTCCCCCCCCTCCTCCATGGCGTCGATGGCATTGATGATGAGGTTGAGGATTACCTGCTGGATCTGGTGAAAATCAGCAAAGACCGCCGGAGTTTCGGCCGGGATCAACGGAATGAAGCGGATCTCCTTCTCCTGGAGGCGCTTGTCAACCAGGGTCATGACCTCGTGAAGGATGTCCTGGATGCGATGCAGCTTGAGCTGGGGCGGCCGCGGCCGGGCATAGTCAAAAAAGGTCTTGAGCAGCTCGTCGAGGCGGTTGACCTGGCGGACGATGCGCTCGAGATAGTCGTAGCTCTCCTCCTCCGGGTCGAGGTCCTGCTGCAGGGTCTGGGCCATGGCCTTGATGCCGGCAAGAGGATTCTTGATCTCGTGGGCGATGCCGGAGGCGAGGACACCGAGGGAGGCAAGGCGGTCCATGCGCATCACTTCGGCTTGCATGCGTTTGATCAGGGAGATGTCCCTGAAGCTGAGGATGGTGCCGGTGCGGTCACCGAGCTCGTCGAGCAGAGGAGTGACCGTAAAGCCGATATAGGTTTCATAGCCGGCGGGGGTTTTGAGAGGCAGCTCGCGGTTGGTGGGGAAATCACCACGCACCACCCGCTGCAGAAAGATGCCCGCTGCCTCTTCGCCCACAATCTGTTCGAGCGGGCTGCCGACGGCCTGACGGGCGCTGCAGTTCAGCACCTCACCGGCGGCGGCGTTGAAGGAGGTGATCCGCCCCTCCAGATCGATGGTGATCAGCCCGGCCTGGATGCTCTTGAGGATGCTCTCCTGAAAGTTCTTCAGCCCGGTGATCTGTTGTTCGAGGACCATGCGCTCGTTGATGTCGCGGGAGATGCCGATCGCCCCGGTGACATGACCCCCCTCGCGGATGGGGGTCATGTTGGTCGAGAAGTAAAGGGGGGTGCCGCTCTCACCGACAAAACGCGCCTCGAAGGTGCGCGCCGAGCCCTGCAAGGTCTCCTGCAGCATCCTTTCCACCCGGCTGCGGTCGGGAGGATGGACGAGATCGAGCAGCGGGGCAGCGGCGAGGGCCCTCTTCTTCATGCCGGAGAAAAGGGCGAACTGACGGTTGCAGTAGATCAGTCCGCCGGAGGGGCTCACGGCGAAGACCATATCCTGCACGCTTTCGATCAGTTCCTGATAGTCAAATTCCATGGCATCGGCCTGCGCTGGAGTGCTTCGTCACGCGGTCAGGGTGGTTGTGGTAAAGATCTCGCTTTCGGGAAATTTTTCATCAATCATGCGCACGAGGCGGCGGCTGCTGGTGACCACGGCATCGAGGTCGAGGCGCTGCTGCTCGTTCAGCCCCTCCGGCTGGGCGCGGCGCAGCTCGGCAGTGAGCCGGGCGATGGTGCCGGCGGCGATGCGCAGGTCATCGCTCCAGCGCGCCTCGGGCACTGCCGCTGCAGGGGCGCTCTGCGCCG
>JAKPUX010000286.1 GCA_029554865.1 bacterium
GCCTGCGCGGCCTTGAGCTCCCCGAAGGTCAGAAAGGAGTCGGGCTTGCCCAGCTCGTCGGGGATGCCGATGTCCGATTTGTTCGGGCCGGTCATTTGGATAAACAGGCCTCGGCCGGCGTCGCCTTTGTGCAGCTGGCCCACCGAATGCAGGTAGCGGGGGCCGTAGCCGATCGTGGCAGCCATTTTGTACCGGCGGGAAATCGCCAGGCGCAGTTTCTGCAGCGCATCGTCAATTGCGGGCGACGGGCTTAAGTAAACCTGCAACCCCCCGTACGCGCCCTCTCCGGCCTGCGCGAGAAATTTCGTAAGCGTAGCCGGAAGGGTTCGGGCGGAAACATCGCCGTAAACCTCGCAGGCGGTGAGTGACAGAGCGGGCCTGGGCGCCGGCCATCCTTTGCTTTCCCTGAACTCCGCAATCATCCGGTTCGTGTGCGTTTTGGTCGCTTCGACATCCGGCTGGTCGAAGGGATTGATTCCCATGATATGGGCGGCGACGGCCGTCGCCATTTCCCACAAAAACATCTGGCCGCCCAGATCGTAAAAGCCGTTGATCCGGATTTTGAGGACGGGATGCCCGGCGCCCGCCAATTGCGGAATCCGTGAATCCCACTCTTCATCGTCATGATAAAACACGACGAAAACGCGGTCGTTCCCGTACAGTCCCACATCCAGCAGTGGTTCGTTCAGAACCGGCAGAACCCCCTTGCCTTCCTTGCCGAGGCTTTCCGCAAGAAGCTGCTCCAGCCAGTCGCCGAAAGACCTCCAGGGCGGCGGGAGCATCAGCGTGAGCTTGTCGCGGCCGTACTGCGCCAGCGTGCCCATGGCGGCGCCCAGCAAAAACCCGGTGGAGCCGCCGCGGCCGGAGAAGAAATCCGCCTTCTCCCGGTTGGCGACGGCCATCGCGTTCTGGAGCAGTTTTTCAATGGAAACGCCGATCAGCGCCGCGGGAATGATGCCCACCAGCGACAGAGCCGCGTAGCGTCCGCCGATGTTGGGGTTGTTGGA
>JAKPUX010000290.1 GCA_029554865.1 bacterium
TTCACCCGCCTGGCCGTGGCATCGATGATGCGCATGTTGGCCTGGTGCGGAATGAGCAGATCGACATCCTCACCGGTGAGTCCGGCGCGCTGAAGAACCGTCTCCGCAGCATCCCCCATGGCCGTCACCGCCTGTTTGAAAACCTCGCGCCCCTCCATACGGATATAGCCAGCACGCCGGTCGATCGACTCATGGGTGGGCGGGTACTGGGTGCCCATGCCGTCGAGATAGAGCAGCCGGCTGAAACGGCCGTCGCTCTTGAGATAGCTGCCGAGGATGCCGCGCCGGCCGTCCGAGGGCTGGAGCACCGCCGCCCCGGCGCCGTCGCCGAAAAGAACGGCAGTGGTGCGGTCCTGATAGTCGGTGATGCGGGAGAGGGTCTCTCCGCCGATGACCAGCACTGTGCGCACCCTGCCGGTGGCGATCATCGCATCCGCCCAGGAGAGGCCGTAGAGAAATCCCGAACAGGCTGCAGCAATATCGAAGGCGGCTCCATTGTGGGCGCCGATCTTTTCCTGCACGATACAGGCGGTGGAGGGAAATCCCATATCACCCGTGACGGTGGCCACGCAGATCATATCCACATCCAGGGGCGAAAGGCCGGCCTCGGCGAGGGCGCCCCTGGCCGCCTCGGCGCAGAGATCGGAGGTGTAACGCCCCTCCTCGATGATGTGGCGCTCGGAGATGCCGGTGCGCTCACGAATCCACTCGTCGCTGGTTTCAACCATCTTTTCCAGGTCGTGGTTCGTAAGCACACGCCCCGGAACAGCGCACCCGGTACCGGTGATCATGGCATGGAGCAGCGGACTATTCAATCGCAGTATCCTCGGATAGGGTCAGACGATCATTCGGAAAAGGCCAGCTTTCCGATCTCCGTCCGGATGCGCTGGTTGACATGGCCATCGACCATCTTTTTGGTCGCCAGAACAGCGTTGCGGATGGCGCGCGGGGTCGACCGCCCGTGGGCCTTGAAACAAATGCCCTGCACCCCGAGCAGGGGTGCGCCGCCGTATTCCTGGTAATCGAAAATCTTGCGAATGCCATCGAAGGTCGGCTTCATCATCACCGCCCCGAGCTGGGAAAAAATATACTTGCGGCTGATCCGGCGCAGGCTCGAGTTGAACATTCCCAGCAGGCTTTCGCCGAATTTGAGCACGATATTGCCAACAAAGCCGTCGCAGACCACGACGTTGGCCGATCCACGCAGGACATCGCCCCCCTCAACATTGCCGATGAAATTGACGCTGGAGGCGGAAAGCAGCTCATGGGCCTGCAGGCTCATCTCGTTGCCCTTCATCGCCTCATGCCCGATATTGAGCAGCCCGACAGTCGGATTCGGCTCGTCGAAAAGATGGCTGTAATAGGTGGACCCCATAACGGCGAACTGGACCAGATCAAGCGGTTTGTTGTCGACATTGGCGCCGACATCGAGCAGCAGCATCCGCCCCTTTTCGGTAGGCATGAGGGTACTGATGGCGGGCCGGCGGATCCCCTCCATGCGCTTGAGATTGAAAAGGGCCGAGGTCATCAGGGCTCCGGTATTGCCGGCGCTGACCACGCCATCCACCTTGCCCTCCTTGTGCAACCGCATGGCCACACTCACCGAGGCGTCTGGCTTCTGCTTGACCGCAGCCGCGGGAGACTCGTCCATGGCAATCGACTGCGAGGCATGGACGACGGAAATCGCCAGTTCATGGATGTGAAAATGCCGTGCCAGAAGCTGGTGCACCGTCTCTTCATCTCCAACCATGACAACCTCGAGACCGCCCTTGGCGGCGCGGGCAGCCTCGACGCCTCCATGCACCACATCATGAGGGGCATTGTCCCCTCCCATGGCATCCAACGCGATCTTGATCAATTTCAACTCCGGAACGAGTTCAAACAGAGGTGACCTCAACAATCGCTTTGATTGCTGAGGTCACGTCAGGCTTGGTGGGCAAAGAAATTGGTCTTAAGCCTCTTTCGGCAAAAAAACCGAACGGCTTTTATAATAGCCACAGCTGGGGCATGCCCGGTGGGAGAGTTTGGGCTGATGGCAATTCGAGCACTCGGTGACCGTCGGTGTGGCTGCTTTCCAGTTGGCGCGTCTCTTGTCGCGGCGCGCGCTGGAGTGTCTTCTTTTGGGTAATGGCATGGCTACTTCTTTCTGTTTAGGAGCTGTTCAAGCTTTTCCCAGCGCGGATCTAGCGGATCCGGCGGGCAACTACATGATTCGTTGTTGAGATTGGCGCCGCAGTGGCTGCACAATCCCTTGCATTCCTCCCGGCAAAGCAGTTTGAGAGGCAGCGCCAGGATCAGACTCTGGCGGAGGTGGTCGGTCAGATCGACCTCTCGGGTCGATTCGCTGATGAGGAGCACATCCTCGTCCTCCTCCCCGCGCTCTTGCGGATCGTAGGTGTAGACCATTGCAAGGGCGTCGCTCAGCGGGATTTGAAGAGGATCCGCACAGCGGTCGCAGCTGCCGGAGATCACAGTCTGCCAGTCGACAGTCACGATGAGTTCATCGGAGGCCTTGTCGATCCGGATGACCATGGTTATGGGCGCCTGGAACTCATCCCGCTCGTGCAGGTCGAGATCCGCGGCTGAGGCCTGCCGGGTCTCTTCATAATGCCCCGGGGCCATATTGGCGATATTGAGAGCTTGCACTTTTTTCGTTCCAAAAATCGAGGGAAAATTTAGCAATAAAGCGTCACATAGTCAAGCTAAAAATCGCGATTTTCTGAATTATATTCATTTTTCTGCAGCCAGCAGTTCGCTCTCACTGAAGAAAAAGGCGATCTCGCGGCGGGCATTTTCAGGCGAATCCGAGCCGTGCACCACATTGCGCGACATGCTCTCGGCCAGATCACGACGGATCGTCCCCTCCGCCGCCTGCGCGGGATTGGTGGCGCCCATCAGCGCTCTCCAGCTCTCGACCGCATCACCCTTCTCGAGCACCGCAACCACCACAGGACCTTCGGTCATAAAATCGAGCAGCTCGGGATAGAAGGGCTTTTCGCGATGGACGTCATAAAAATGCCCCGCCTGACTCCGGGTCAGCCGGATCATTTTCATCGCGACGATGCGAAATCCCCCTGCTTCAATACGGCTCAGCACCTGGCCTGCAAGCGAGCGGGCCAGACAATCGGGTTTGCAAATGGCAAGCGTTCTCTGCATGGTCCTCCTGTATCGTGAAGAGATGACGGGCGTTACGGACTAGTTTTTCATGAGCAGACGCGCCTCTGCCAGCCCGGTGGCAAAGGCGGTCAGGTTGAGCTCTTCGGTCCCCTTCGGGACGCGCGCCTCAATCGCCGACCGCAGCGACTTTTCCGAGACGATGCCCGAGATGCCGGCGATGAAGCCCAAAGCGACGATGTTGGCCACCAGGGCCCGGCCGACCCGCTCCCGGGCCAGCCCGATGATGGGCGCGCTGATCACGCGGAATTCCCCTTCGGGCAGACGGTTCACTGCATCGCTGTCCACCAGCAGAATCCCCCCCTTCTTGAGATCCTTGTAGTAGCGGTCGCAGGACTCCTGGGTCAAGGCCAGCAGAAGGTCGATGCTGACCGCTTTGGGATAGTCGATCTCGTCGTCGGAGATGATCACCTCGGAGCGGCTGGCGCCGCCGCGGGCTTCCGGGCCGTAGCTCTGGCTCTGGGTGGCGTTGAGGTCATCGTAGACCGCCGCCGCTTCGGCGAGTATCTTGCCGGCCAGCACCAGTCCCTGTCCGCCCTCGCCACTCAAGCGGATTTCATAGCGAAAACTCATCGCGCTCAGCCCTCCTTCCTGAATGAATCGATCAGCTTTTGGTACTCTTCGCGGCACTCCGGGCGCTCGACGTCGGTGAGAACGCCGGTGATGATCTTGCCCTCGAGCTCTTCCGCGCTCATCTTCTCGGCTGCAGCCACGCTGACCGTGGTCTCCTTCTGCTGCAGGATCATGTCCACGGGGGTGCCTTCGCGGTTGCGCCGCCCGTAGGCGGTCGGGCAGGGCGAGAGCACCTCGACCAGGGAAAAACCCTTCCTCTCGATGGCCCGCTGAATGAGCTTTTCGAGCTGGACAGCGTTGTAAACAGTGGCGCGGGCAACAAAGCTGGCGCCGGCGGCCTGGGCCAGCCCGCTGATATTGAAGGCGTTCTCAAAATTGCCATAGGGCGCGGTGCTGGCGCGCTTGCCCTTGGGCGTACAGGGCGAGACCTGCCCTCCGGTCATGCCGTAGATAAAGTTGTTGAACAGGATCACGGTGATGTCGATATTGCGCCGCGCCGCATGGATATAATGATTGCCGCCGATCGCTGTGGCGTCGCCGTCGCCGGTCACCACGATGACGTGGAGGCGGGGCTTGGCCATTTTGATGCCGGTGGCAAAGGTCAGGGCGCGCCCGTGTGTGGTGTGCAGGGTATTGAAATCGACATAGCCGGTCAGACGACTCGAGCAGCCGATGCCCGATACCATGCAGACATCATCCTTGCTCAGGCCAAGCTTGTCGATGGCGCGGATCATCGACTTGAGCACAATGCCGTCCCCGCACCCGGAACACCAGATGAGGGGGAATTTATCGAGCCGCAGATAGCTTTCGTAGTTGAACATCGGGCCTCTCTCCTTCTCTCTCGACTCAACCGGGGATGATCTGGTAAATTTCCGGCGGGCTGATCGGATCGCCGTTGACCTTGTTCAGGCGCGTCACCGGCGCACTGCCGGCCAGGGCCCACTCAACCTCATGGGCCATCTGCCCCAGATTCATCTCGGGCACGATCCAGCTCTTGACCTGGCCGATGTAAGAGCGGATCTCCTCATCGGCGAATGGCCAAAGGGTCTTGAGGCGGAGCAGCCCGACCCGCTTGCCGGTCTCGCGCGCCAGACGCACCGCGTGCCGCGCCGAACGGGCGGTCGAGCCGTACGCGACAATGCCAATCTCGGCATCCTCCATCATGAAGGGATCGACCTGAACGATGTGGTCCCGCGCCTGCTCGACCTTGCGGTGGTGGCGCTCCAGCATGCGGCCGATCTCGGCTGCGCTGTTGGTCGGGAAGCCGGTCTCGTCATGAGCCAGCCCCGTGACATGAAAACGATAGCCCTCGCCATAGGCGATCATCGGGGGCACACCCGATTCGGTATGGCGATACGGCTTGTACTGATCCGGGGGATCGGATGGGACAATGCGGTTGAAAATCTCCAGGCTGCCAGGATCGACGATCGTCACCCGTTCATTGACATGGCCGATGATCTCATCGAGAAGGAGGATGACCGGGGTGCGATACTGCTCCGAGAGGTTGAAGGCACGCACGGTCAGATCGAAGGTCTCAGCAACACTGAAGGGGGCGAGTACAATGATGGCATGGTCGCCATGGGTGCCCCAGCGCGCCTGCATGACATCCGCCTGGGCCGGCAGGGTGGGCAGTCCCGTGCTCGGACCGCCGCGCATGACGTTGACGACGACGCAGGGGACCTCCGCCATGGCGGCAAAGCCGATGTTCTCCTGCATCAGCGAGAAACCGGGGCCGCTGGTAGCGGTCATCGCTTTGGTCCCGGCCAACGAGGCACCGATGATAGCCCCCATCGAGGCGATTTCGTCCTCCATCTGGATGAAGACCCCCCCAAGCCGGGGCAGCTCCTCGGCCAGCACCTCCGCCACCTCCGAGGAAGGGGTGATCGGGTAGCCGGCGTAAAAACGCATTCCGGCCGCCAGAGCCCCTTCGGCGCAGGCTTCATTGCCAGTCAGTACCTTGATTTTTTTCTCTTCAGCCATCGCTCACTCACCTGTTTTCGGGCTTTTGTTCTTGTCCACGACCACGATCGCAAAATCGGGGCAGCGCAGCTCGCATAATCCGCAGACAGTGCATTTATCAAGATGGGCCACCTTGGCCTTGCCCCTCTCCATGACCAGAACCTGTTCGGGACAGAGCTCGACGCAGATGACGCATCCCTTGCACCAGGCAGTATTGATGGTGATTTCCGCCTCCCGCTTTCTGCGGAGAGTTTCTTCTGCCATTTGAGCAAACTCCATTGGGAAAGGTTCGACAGCAATCCTGCGCAGTGGTGCAGAGCGAGGCAGCAGGCTGCATCACTTTGCACTGCGCTTTTTTTCATGCACGGGTGTGGTTCCCGGGAATTCCGGGGAAGCAGTCCCTCATGCGACGATTTCGGTGCCGGTCCTGCCCTCGAGGGCCTCGGACATGCGTTCGACCGAGGTTATAACGGCCTTTTTGCCCCCCTCCTCGATGAACTGCACGGCCGCCTCGATCTTGGGCCCCATAGAGCCCCTGGGGAACTGCCCCTCGGCCAGGTATTGCCTGGCTTCGGCGGCAGTCAGCCGCTCGAGAAAGCGCTGTCCGGGCTTGTTGAAATTCAGGGCAACCTGATCGACAGCGGTGAGGATATAGAGTTCCGAGGCGCCGATCTCGCGGGCAAGCACCATAGAGGCCAGATCCTTGTCGATCACAGCATCGACCCCCTCGAGGCGGCCGTCCTCCTCGAGATAGACCGGAATGCCGCCCCCGCCGGCGGTGATGACCACCGTGCCGCCGTGGACGAGTTGGCGGATGATCCTCGCCTCGGTGATGTGGAGCGGCCGCGGCGACGGCACCACCCGGCGATACCCCCGGCCTGGATCCTCGCGGATGATATAACCCCGTTTCTCGACCAGACCGGCGACCTCCTCCTGACGGTAAAAGGGGCCGACGAACTTGGTCGGGTTGTGGATGGAGGCGTCGTTCCGGTCGACGACCACCTGCGCCAGCAGTGTCACCACCTCACGGTTGATGCCGCGCAGCAGCAGCTTGTTGATCAGGGACTGCTCGATCATGTATCCCATGCCACCCTCGAGGTCTGCGACGAGGATGCCGAGGGGAAGGGGCGGCACCAGATGACGGGTATGCTCGACGCGGATCAAGCCGTGTCCCACCTGCGGGCCGTTGCCGTGGGTGATGGCGAGGCGGTATCCCCGCTCAACCAGATCCGCCACCCCCATCAGCGCACGGCGGGTGTTGGCGAACTGCTGATAGATGTCGCCCTCCTCGAACTCGCGGGTGATGGCGTTGCCGCCCAGGGCGACGACGGCGACGGGCTTTTCAATATCGGCGGTCATGCAGAGGCCTTCGCTCAGAATTTGGCCAGGACATCCTGCAGGGTCGGCGTGCCGATCTCCTGAAGGTCGTAGAAGACGCGTACGCTCGGCTTGTTGATCCTGATGATCCGGCGCAAATCGATCGGCGTGCCGATGACCACCACATCGCACTCCGCGGCGTTGATCGTAGCCTCGAGGTCACGCATCTGCTCCTCACCATAGCCCATGGCGGGAAGCAGGGTGCCGATGCCCTTGTACTTGGCAAAGGTCTTGACCAGTGAGCCCTTGAGGAAGGGGCGTGGGTCGACCAGTCCGGCCGCGCCATAGCGCTGGGCCGCGACAATACCGGCGCCGAAGGTCATCTCGCCGTGGGTGAGGGTCGGTCCATCCTCCACCACCAGGGCGCGCTTGCCTGCAAGGAGCTCGGGATTTTCGATGCGGATCGGCGAAGCGGCGTCGATGACCACCGCACCGGGATTATAATGGCGGATGTTCTCCTTGACCACGCGCAGGGCGTGGAGATCAGCCTCGACCTCCTTGTTGATCACCACCACATCGGCCATGCGCAGATTGGTTTCGCCCGGATGGTAGCCGATCTCATGGCCGGGGCGCAGGGGATCGACCACGACGATGTGCAGGTCGGGCACGTAAAAGGGTGTATCGTTGTTGCCGCCGTCCCAGAGGATGACATCCGCCTCTTTCTCGGCTTGCTCGAGGATGGCGCCGTAATCGACGCCGGCGTAGACGACGATGCCGCGGGAAATATGGGGTTCGTACTCCTCCATCTCCTCGATGGTGCACTCGTGCCGTTTGAGATCCTCGAGGGTCTCGAAACGCTGCACCCTCTGC
>JAKPUX010000034.1 GCA_029554865.1 bacterium
AGATTCCAGCCGACGATGCCCCCGACGATGGCCTGCGAGGTCGCCACCGGCAGCCTGGCGCGCGTCATCCAGGCGATGGTCACACCAGCGGCGAGGGCGACAGTGAAGGAGCCCGCGATGGCGTTGACCGCCCCGAGGTGGCCGAGGGTTGCGGTGGTGCCGGCGCCCTCCACAACCGCCCCGAGAATGACGAAGAGGCTGGCGACGGCCGCGGCGGTCTTGAAGCGCACCATACGCGAGCCCACTGCTGTGCCAAAGACGTTGGCGGCGTCCTTGGCGCCGAGGGACCAGCCCAGAAAAAGACCACTTGTCAGGAAAAACCAGATCATGCCGTGCGTGCTCAGATATAGCGTTTGATGGTGGCGATCGAGAGCCGGTCGCAGACGTCCTCGGCCTCTTCGGCGATCAGCTCGACGTGATAGGCGAAGTAGCGGAGGTGGATTTTATGGCTGTGGCGCAGATCCCGGCTAAAGACGGCGCGCTTGAATTTCTCCGCGCTCTTGTTGGCCTCCTTGCGGTAAAAGAGCACCTTGTTGACATGGTCGCGAACGGCGGCGAGGTCACGGAAATAGGCGCGGATGGCCTTGACCATCCCCTCCTCGGCGCTGACAGCATAGTCGGAGATATCAATAAAGAGGGGATGGAGATCCTCGGGGATGACCGGGCATTCGACCGATAACTGCATCAGGGTCTCTGTGGTCTGGTTGAGCACCTTGTCGGAGCTCTCGAGCAGGCCGAGCACATCCCCGCGCGATTCGGGAATGAGGGTGCGCAGATAGAGCTTGGTCTCGATCTGGCGGCGCAGCTCATCGCCCTTCTCCTCGGTGTCGCTCAACTCCTTGAGATGGCCCTCGAACTCCTCGATCCGGCCCTGCAGATAATAGCGCACGGCCTGCTTGAAGATGAGCCCTCCCTTGATGACCAGGTCGAGAAACTCGTCGATCTGGGCCTCGGTCTGCTTGTTCTTTTTAAACAAGAGTGACATGACTCCGCCTCACAGAATGATTAAAAGAGGCCAAAAACTCCGTTCGGGGTGATGCCGAGTATCCTGAACCAGGTCTCGCCCGCGACGATGTTGAGCAGCCAGGCGATCACCATCATGGTAAAGCCGAATTTAAAGGCATCGCCCATCGAATAGCGGTCGGTCTCGTAAAGCAGAGCCGCCGGCTTGCTGTTGAAGGGCAGCACGTAGACATGCTCGATCATAAAGGCCACCGGCAGGGCCAGGCTGATCACGCTGAAGCCGAAGCGGCTGGCGACGCCGATGGCGATGGGCACAAAGATCATACAACGCATGGTCTTGGACTGGAAAAGCAGGGCGCTGAAGATCATCACTGCGGTCAGGAGCATAAAGATCGCCCAAAAGGGGGTGCCGTCGCCGATGCCGGCATGGTCAAAAAAGGCGTTGACCGCGAGCACCGGCAGGTCGGTCGCACTGAGGCCCGCTCCGAGGGCGTAGGCCCCGGCCGAGAAGAGCATGAGATGCCAGGGAATGTCGACATCGTTCCAGTTGACAATGCCGATGCGCGGCAGCAGGGCGACAATCGCCCCGACAAAGGCGACCGCCGTCGGGCTGATGCCGTGCAGGCGGTCCGTCGCCCAGAAACCGAGGATGAGAATGAAAAGAATCACCGCCTTGATCTCAAGGAGATCGATCTTGCCCAGACTGCGGTACTCCTGACGGAGCCGCTCCATGCCGCCCTCGATCTGCGGCAGCCGCTGCTCCAGTTTGAGGGGGAAGAAGAGCTTGTAGGCGAGCAGGTAACCGATGAGCATGAGCAGGAGTGAGATCGGGAGCATGGCCGTCATCCAGTCGGAGAAGAAAACCTGGGTGCCGATAGCCCCGGCGATCAGCGAGACCGCGAGGAGATTGGCCCCGGAACCGGTCATGAAGGCGCTGGCCCCGACGTTGATCTCGAAAAGATTCTGGATGACAATGCTGCGGCCAAAGTTGTTCTTCTCCTCGCCGCCGCGCGCGCCGTAGATGGCGGCGATCACCATGAAAATGGGCAGCAGAATGGCCGCCTTGGCTGTGGTCGCCGAGATAAAGGCGGAGAGCAGCAGGTTGATGAAGATGAAGCTGAGAAAAATGCGGTTGGCATTTTTACCGAAGCGGAGGATGAACCAGAGGGCGAAGCGCTTGGCCACGCCCGTCGCCACCAGCATGCTCGCCAGCACGAAGGACATGATGTTGAGCCACATCACCTCGTGGCCGAGCTGGGCGTAAGCAGTCTTTTCGGGCAGAACGCTGGTAAGCACCAGGGCGATGATGACGATGAGTGAGGTGAGGTAGTTGGGGATGGCCTCGGTCATCCAGAGGATCAGGCTGGCGGCAAAAATGGCCAGCATCATCTCGTTGCTGCGGATAAAGGCCTCGGCGCCGATCTTGGCAAAAGCCGCCTTGGCCTGGGCTGAGGTCAGCATGGCCGCATCGATATTCTGCAGGAAGGGGAGCTTGACGAGCCAGCCGAACAGGATAAAGGCGGCCAGGGCGAGAAAAGGACCCGTCGCAGCAAGCCCCTTCTCGAAGCGGCCCTTTGCCCGCTTCGGCAGCTGCTCGATGCGGTAATTGTGCATATCGAGGGGATCGAATGTCGTCATGGTAGACGGACTCCGTTTGTGTCGCGCCGCTGCTCACGGGCGGAGCGGATCAACCATACCCTGGATGGAATCACCACCTGGTGTATGGGGTCTTCATCAGCATCGAATTGTAATAGCGGACGTCGCCGGTGACCTCTTCGCCGAGCCATGCGGGTTTAATAAAGGACTCTTCCTCCGCAGAGAGCTCGACCTCGGCGACGACCAGTCCCTGATTTTCACCGTAGAATTCGTCGACCTCAAAGGTATGTTTTCCGGCTGTGATCTGGTAGCGGCATTTGTCAATCACGCCCGGCTCGCAGATCTTGAGCAGCTCCTCGGCCTCACTGACCGGGATCTCCTTTTCCCACTCATAGCGGCTTGCACCGGAGGCATTGCCGATGCCCTTGATGGTGAGAAAGCCCTTGTCGCCCTTGACGCGGACGCGTACAGTGCGTTCGGGCACGGAGGAGAGATAGCCCTGGATGATGCGGGTCTTTTTATGGGCGAAGGGAGCGAATTCGCCCTTGACCAG
>JAKPUX010000312.1 GCA_029554865.1 bacterium
GCAGAGCCCGGATACTGCAACGTCCCGGTTGAACCCCGTATCGTCCAGTTCTACCTGGTCCTCAATGAGTTTTCCTCGAATGCCTGGTGCGACAGCTCCCCCGGTAATCCCGCTGAACACACCCGTGTGGGGATCGACGGACCCATAACCCCCTACGGGCTGGAATTCCTGCGAAAGCAGCTGGAATTCATCCGATCCCGCACCAACAGTGTCGCCCATATCCGCGTCTGTTATGATCCCAAAGGCTGGAACCACTTTGTCTGGACGCAGGATAATCTGAATTATGAAGACGACGGTCCCGCCTCCGCCAAAGAGCGATACTATTACAAGGCGGATTATCAAAGACCGGTGCCAGTGGAAAAACGCGCCGCTCACCTCGCCAAACCCGGCGCGGGTACCTGGAGAGGCTCCTCGCCGATCTTCAGAATGTGCACTGTGCCCGGCTTTACGGAGATGAACTGGGTGCAGTATCATTATCATCAGCTCAAGCCGATTTTCCAGGAATACTCCGACGTGATCTGGGCTTTTGATTCGGGCACCTTTGGCCCATGGGGCGAGACCCACTCCAACTATGACGCCGAAGTGCCCGGCCATTACAAGATCATCCTGGACGCCCTGCTTGACGCGGTTCCCGACGGCAAACCAATCATGACCCACATCGGCGGGTTCCTCGATTGGTACAACCGCACTTACCACACCACCTATGACTTTGGCACGCTGGATCGCCTGCCCACTCCCCAGCGCGGTACGCCGGAGGCGCGTTTCGGCATGTTCGATGACTCCAATGGCTTTTCAGCGGATGAATATTCCTATGGCGACAATGGCTCCCTGTCCGAAGGGTACCGCATGCTGGCGCATGATCCCCTGGTGCCGGGATACAACCCGACCGGCGTGGATCCCTCCCTGCTGCGGCCAGGCGTATCACCCATTATCGGTTATAATGACTCCGGCACCAACCGGCTGGCGGCCGTCCCGGAGAAGCTGGATGATCCGCGCTGGCGCGGCGTCTGGTTCATCGACTGGGATCGCACCAGGGTGATGCGCTTTCTCGGCCGGATGTCCGTCTATGGCGGCGAACAAATCTCCAGAGAACCCGACTCCCGCACCAACGGCGGTTTTGTTCCGGTCGGCAAACGACTGGACAACCCCTTCAATGAGGTCATTTTGCGCTTTCCCTCCATGTTCTATGAACACAGCATCGCCGGCATGACCTATATGTGCATGCAGCAAGGGCCGGGCAGCTTCAAGTCGCGGGCCGATTATCCCTATACCCGCGACAGCATCGCGGTGGAGATCACCTGCCCCTGGAATGGTCAAACCGTGCAGGTGCTGTATGACCCGGTATACGAAGGCCAAAGCGCCCTGGCCTATTACCGCGACCGGCTCGGCTTCCGCCTGGTCTTGCGCGAGGCGCAGGCCAGCGAATGGGTGGCGCAGAAGGGCACCCTGAACTTCGCGGGCAAGATCCAGAATGTCGGCTGGGGCAAGATTTTCAATAAAAAAGCCGTCCAGGTCCTGCTGAAATCCAAAGCCGGCGGGTTGGTCTCAGCTGCGGTGCTCACCAGCATTGACGCGCGTGACTGGCTGCCCGCCGGGATGGGGCCGAACCGGGAAATGCCGGACTCCAGGGCCGCCAATACGGCGGCTTGGCATGATATGAACTTTTCCATCCCGCTGAGCGCATTTGGTCAGGTGCCTCCCGGGGAGTATGATATTTACTTAAAAATCAACGATCCCAGGGAACAGAGCGCCAACAGGCGCTCGATCCGTTTTGCCAACAAGGGCGACAGCTGGAATGGTGCCCTGGGCGCCAACCGGATCGGCTCGACTAAAGTGGTGCGCTAAATCAAATCGGCAATGATGAATCGGACCAAACTGGAGGTGTAATGAAGGTAAACCTGTGGAGCGTAAAGGGGGTCAAATCGATCATCGTGTCGGCGTTGACAGCCTGGCTGTGCGTCGCGTGTACGGGCACCGACGCCGGCAAGACAACCGCCGTCAAAGGTGCGAAGGATAGCGACTCGGCCCCGCTGGTGCTGCAGGCGCTCGACTATACCGAGAACCCAGTCGATATCCCCAACCCGGACCGGGGCCCCTATCGCGGCCGCTGGCAGAATATCCCCCCCGATTTGACCAATGAGACCAATTCGCCCTTCGGCATCACCCCCGAAGTCGATCACCGGGTGCCGGTGGATGCTCATTCCGTACTCTATCATGGCCGCCAGGTGCCGCCGGTGGAGGGAGATGATATCGTCGAGACGCAATTCTATAACGGCGTCAATCAAAACGCCAACCCCTACGTCGGCGGTACCGGGGTCTCCGCCCTCCCCTCCATCTCCTTTATGTGTTTTGACCTGTGCAATTTTTCCTCGAACGCCTTTCTCTCGGCCAAGGCTGCTTTTGCCTACAAGGCGGATGGCCTGTTCGCCGACCCCGCCACCGGCGCCGCCAGGACCGGTAAAACCCAACCCCTGACCCCCTATGCCCTGGCCTATATCAGAGGCCTGCTGCATAAAGTGCGGGAGGCCAACGGCGTCGCCTTTGTGAAATTCTCCTATGACGGCAACGGCTTCAATTACATTGAACCCCACAAATATCCCAACCTGCACCTCGAACAGGGACTCATCCATGGTCCTGAGCCCACCTTCGTAACACCCAACAATCCCTCCGCCCGGTGCGATCTCCCCGGTCATACCGACAAGAACTGGATACAATATCATATCTGGCAGCTCAAACCCGTTTTGCATGAATTCGAGGATATCATCATGTGCGTCAAGACGGGGATGCTGGGTCCCTGGGGCGAACAGCACTCATCCCCTGAGGCGCAAAGTGTGGATGCCTACAAGATGCTGATGGATGCCTGGCTGGATGCTGTTCCCGCTTCGCGCTCCTTGTTGACCCACGCGGGCGGCTTTCTGGCATGGTATAATGAAACCTATAGGACAGCCTGGACCTTTTCAAATATTGACGCCATGCCTGTTCCACCCAGGGGCTCGCCGGAGGCGCGTTTTGGTTTCTTCAACGACAGCTATGCCGCGGGAAGCTGGAGTGACAATGGCTCGCTCTCCGAAGGGGAGCCGATGATCAACAGCCGATACGGCACCAGCAGCTATGATCGGTACAAGGTCATCACCTGGATCAACAGGCAAAACCAAATCTGCCAGGGCGAAGGCGGGATTGGTAACAATGTATTCGGCACCATGCCGGGCGCTATTATTGAGGCGCAGCAGCTCCGGACAACAGCTTTGAATATGAGGCACGGCCGCTATTCCCTGTGGAATGAGTTCATCTATAACCAAGCCAACGTCACCAGGCCGGTGCAGTTCCCGGCCAACGAAGAAGAGGTCAGGGGAAAGGTTTTCACCGGACCAACCAAAACGGCCATCTTTGACCCGGTCTATGACGGCAAAACCAGCCTGGAATATTTCCGTGACCGGCTGGGCTACCGCCTGGTGCTGCGCGAGGCCAGGGCCAGCCAATGGGTAAAGCAGAAGGGTATCTTGAAGTTCGCGGGCAAGATCCAGAACGTCGGCTTTGGCAACGTCGTCAACCGTAAAAATGTGTCGGTCATCCTGCAGGCACGGGATGGCTCCCGCACCTTTGCGGCACTGACAGACCTTGACGCCAGGGATTGGCTGACCGATGAGGGCGGCAACGGCCGGCCGGACAACCGGGCGGCCTGGCGGGATATGAACTTCTATCTCCCGCTGAGCGCCTTTGGTCAGGTGCCCCCCGGTGAGTATGAAATCTATTTAAAGATCAATGATCCCAAAGAACAGAGCGCCAACAAGCGCTCTATCCGGTTTGCGAACAAGGGCGACAGCTGGAACGCTGACCTTGGCGCCAACCTGATCGGCTCAACCCGGATAAAGGAATCGTTATGAACAGAAAAGAATTTTTGCGAACCGGTCTGCTCGCCGCCGCTGCCCTGGGCGCCGCGCCGGCCCTGAGGTCCAGAATCCTCAACCCGATCGTCTCGGCGGGTGAGCCGGATCAAACTCCGCCCTGGACACCCAAAGGGGGCGCCACGCTGGCAGAGCTCCAGGCGCGGGTTGAAGCCTATTATGGTGATCCGGATGATGTCAGTGCGGTCGGGCGCGCCCGCAAGATGCAGGCTCTGATCATGGAGATCGCCGTCAAGGCCAAGACGCGGAACCCCAACTTTCAGGTCGTCCCGCAGGACACCCTGGAATTCGCCCATATCGATGGCAATCCGGATAATCCCTATGACTGGAATCTCCTCAACCTGCTCGATGGCTGGGGGATCGAGAATTTCAGCCCCAGGACGGTAAGCCGTTTGGCCAACCTCTCCAAGGTTGGCATCAAGGGGACGGCGAATACCAATGGCAGCACGGTTAAAGTGGTTACCGATAACCAGAAAATCGCCGCCGATAACAACATCCTCTGGCACCCGCGGCTGAGTGCAGAAGTCTATCAGTCGCCGGGGATCGGCAATCCCGGCTACATGCCGATCTATTCACCCTCCTCCAACGCCTACAATATCATCCATCATCCGATCCCTGCCGGGATCGCGCACACCCTGAACAGCAGCGATGTCCATTGCATGATGGATGCGAAAAACCATCTCTACATGATCAGCACCGGCAAATACACCAACTGGCCGGCCTGGGAAGCCAATCCCGCCAGGATTCTCGACATCTCCAGCAATGCCGGTTATCTGGTTCCCTGCAAGGGCGGCCGATTTCGGCCTGCCGGGCCCGCGGAGGTGGTCGAAAAAGCGATCGCCGACCACGGAACGGAATGGGACTTTTTCTGGGTGGCCAATGGCTGCACGCAGAATGACGGCAGGAAGGCCTATATCGCCGAACTCGCGGCCTCGGAGTGGGATGCCTTTTATATTGACGCGCATTTCGACGAACAGGCGCTGAGCCGGGAAGAGGTTGAAAAGCTCAAATGGAAACCTCGCGGCGGCAGGCGGCAGGTGATCGCCTATCTGAGCATCGGCACGGCGGAACTGTACCGCTGGTTCGCCGATCCGGCCATGGTCAACCCGAATCCCCGCTCTTTCTTCCACGGCGTGGTCGAGAACGGGGCCTTCAAGCCCGCCCGTGAACGATTCTGGGATGTCGGCCTCCCCAATTGGCTGCTCTGGTCGGCGTACTCCGGACAGTACGCGGATGAAGCCACCCCGATCTGGTGGCATCCCGAGTGGCGGGATATTATCGTCCG
>JAKPUX010000318.1 GCA_029554865.1 bacterium
CGACATCCGTGAGGGAGAGAATCGCTGGGATGAGGCGATCGCCGCCTACAACCGGCTGCTGAAGGAGTACCCCTCCAGTCCGCTCGCCGAGCAGGCCACCTTCCGCCTCGGCATGGCCCGCTATGGCCGCAAAGAGTACGACGAAGCGATCGGAGAGCTTTCGCGCGCCATTGTCGCCTGGCCTCAAAGCCGCTGGCGCGGCGAGGCGCAGTATTTCATCGGTGAATCTTTCGCCCGCAAGGGGGAACACGAAAAGGCAGCCAAGGCCTTCAGCGTGATTTCTACCCTGCCCGACAACCGCTATGCCGACGACGCCCTTTACAGTCTCGGCCTCGCCCAGCTCAACCTTAACAGGAACGAGGAGGCCCTGGCCGCCTGGCAGCGCCTGCTCGCTGAAAGCGGGGACGATGACCTCAAGGCGGCGGCCCTCTTCCAGAGCGGCCGGGTGGAGCAGCGCCGCGGACGGAGCGGGGAGGCCCTGTCGTACTTCAAGCGGGTGGTGAGCGATTATCCACGCAGCGCCGATGCCCCCAACGCTCTCTTCGCGCACGCCTCCATGCTCTTCGAAAAGAAAGAGTTCGCCGGCGCGCGCACCATTTTCAGCCAGATTGTCGACCGTTTCCCCAAGGCGTCGGTGGCCGGGGATGCCGCCGTGATGGTGGGCGAATGCCATCTCGGTGAGGGCAATGCCGAGGCCGCCAACCGGGTCTTCCGCCAGACCGCCGGCGGGTACGATCAGCCCGAGGTCAAGGCCCAGGCCATCTTCAAGCTCGGGCTTTCGCGCTTCCAGGCCGGGGAATTCGACCTCGCCCTGAAGAATTTTGACGACGTTGTGCGGGTCTATGGCAAGACTGCGGTCGCACCGGATGCCCGGTTCTGGCGCGGCGAGAGCTATTTCAAACTAAGCCGCTTCAACGAGGCCCTCGCCGACTATCAGGGCTTCATCCGCGACAATCCCTCCTCCCCCCGCCTCGCCGAGGCCCGCTACGGAGTGGGCTACGCCGCCCTCAAGACCGGCCAACACCAGGCCGCAGCCGAGGCCTTCGCCGCCGCCGCCAGGGAGAGCGACTCGGCACCCCTCAAATGCGACGCTTTGATGCGGCGCGGGGACGCCCTCATGAACGACAAAAAGTTCGCCGATGCCGTCAAGGCCTACCAGACCGCCTACAGCAGCTGCAGCGACCAGGAGCACAAGGCCGAGGCCCGCTATCAGACCGGTCTGGCCTGGTTCCGCAGCGGCGATTTCGACCAGGCTCGCCGCACCCTCGAGGAGGTGACCAGCAGTTGGCCGGATTCGCCCTACGCCGCCGAAGCCCTCTATCTGAGCGGCCGCGCCCGCTTCCGCGCCAGCCAGTTCAATGAGGCGATCGCCTCCTTCGATCAGCTCATCCGCAGCTATCCCGGGAGCGCGCTCGTCGATGACGCCACCTACGCCATCGCCGACTGCCACTACAATCTGGGCGCCTACGACAAGGCGATCGCCCAGTATAAAAAACTCATCGAAGATTATCCCAGGAGCGAACTCGTCGCCGATGCCCTCACCGGGCTGCAGTGGTCGATGATGCAAAAGGGCGAAACCGGCCAGGCCGACAAAGTCGTGCAGGAATATGTCACCCGACTGCCCGACCGCGAGACCGCGGCCAGGGTGCTGGAGCGCCAGGCCGAATTCTTCCGCGATAACGGCCAGTACGACGAGGCCATCGGACAGTATCAAAAGCTGCTCTCCTCCTACGGCAGCACCGCCGCCGGCGCCGGCGCCTGGTACGGCATCGCTCTCTGCCGCCAGAGCCAGAATCAGCCCGATGCCGCTGTCGCCGCTTTCCGCCAGCAGTGGGAAAAAAATCCGGACTCTCCGGCATCGCCCCGCGCCCTCTTCGCCGGGGCGCAGCTGCTTGCTGAAAGAGGCGAGAAAACCCAGGCCGCGACCTGGTACAGCAAGCTGACCACCGCCTATCCCGATCACGAGCTGAGTTCCGCCGCGGCCTATGCCCGGGGGGTGCTGGATGTCGACAACCAGCGGATCGATGAGGCCGAGCGTTATTTCAAGGAGCTCGACAGCACAGACAAGGCTGGGGCGGAGCGCGGACTGGCCCGGCTCGGGCTGGCGCGGGTCCATATCGGCAAGAAGCAGTTCGCCGACGCCCAGGCCATCCTCGATCAACTTCTTGAACAGGGCACGCCCTCCGTCAGCGCCGAGGCCCAGTTCCTGATCGCCACCATCCTGCGCGAGCAGAAAGAGCTCGCCAAGGCCAGCCTCGCCTTTCTCAAGATCAAGTATCTCTATCCGGACGAACTGAATTGGGTCGTCCCTGGCATCTACAATGCCGCAGAGTGCAACGAGGAGCTGGGCAGGACGGCCGACGCGAGGCGTCTCTATCAATCCCTGGTCAGCGATTACCCCGCCAGATCGGACTATGCCGCCCGCGCGCGTGCTCGTCTGCAAGCGCTGGCAGGAAAGTGAGGCGGCGGCGATGATGAAAACCCAGGCCACCCGACTGCAACTCGCCGCGCTCCTCACCCTCTGCAGCGCCCTGCTCGCAGCCGCCCAGGAGCGCCCCCTTCCCCCGGCGCGCATGATCTTGCCCTCCGACTCGCTGGCGGCCCGGCGGACCCCCGCCAAGCTGGAGGCCGACAGCAGCCGCATCGAGCTTCCCGATGTGGTCGTGCTCGGCCAGGACCGCAGTGTGCGCCAGGTCGAAAGCAAACGCCGTTCCGGTGACGAGGGGCCGCGCCTGCTCCGGCCCGATTACAGCTCCCTCTCCATCTTTGCACGGCGGGATAACAGCCGCCCCCTGGTCAATGCCGCCGCGGCTGCCCGTGACCGGCTGATTTGGGCCAACGCGGCAGCGGGCTCTTACACCAGCGTCATCGCTGATGCAGGCTATTCCGGCAAGTTCACCTGGGGCTCGGCACGATTCTCGGGATGGCTGGACCGCAGCAACGGCGCCTTCAACAACAGCCGTCATGCCGGCGGCGGAGTGGCGGCTACGGCCACCACCCCCCTGCGTCCGGAGCTGCACGGACGCGCACAGGCCGAAATGAGCTGGCTCAGCCGCGGCCTCCACGGCGCTGTTCTCCCCGACCTCAGCCGCAAGGCCAACCACAGCCTCCTGGCCGGGGAGGTTGATTTCGCCATCGATCCCCTCTCCAGCGCCCGCGCCGGTCTCCAGATCGCCGGGGCCGGCATCTCCACCGACAGCAGCAGCCGCGAGCTGCTGCAGAGCGGTGAGTTCGTCATCGGGCTGCACGGCAGCTATCAGCGCCAGATGGAACGCTTCACCCTGCGCGCCCATGCCGCCTACACGCGCGAATCCCTCTCCGCCGATCCCGACAGCCTCGATGACACCGCAGGTTTCAGCCAGATCCGCGCCGAGGTGCAGACCTCCCTCCTGCGCAACCTCCAGCTCACCGCCGCCCTCGGCTACCAGGATTTCATCCGCGGCCGCTTCGCCCCCTCCCTCAGGCTGGCCTTCATCCCCAACGACCGTTGGGGCATCACCGCCGCCGCCTGGGCCGGGCTCCGCCACGTCAGCATCCGCGAGCGTCTGCTCGAGAACCCCTATCTCTCTCATGGTGTGCCCCTGGCCGCCGACGACTCCCCCCTCTCGCTGCAGGTGCAGAGCGATTTCCGCCCGGTCGGCTCGATGGTCTTTCACTTCGGCCTCTTCCATGGGCGCTATGATCAGCTCAATTACTGGCAGCGGGACGATGAGAGCGGTTTAATCGGACTTTACCAGGTCGAAAAGGTCCGTCTCACCGAACTCCAGGCCGGGGTCCGCGTGGGGCTGCACGCCGGCATGATGCTCCAGGGTGAACTCCATCTCAACAGCGACCATCTCGAGGAAGCAGTCGGCCAGGGCGATGATGACCGTGTCCCCTACCGGCCGGACTACAGGGCGCGGGCCTCCCTCGGGATGCCTCTGCCCTGGCAGCTCCAGCTCAATGCCCAGCTCGAGATGGTCGGCGAGCGCCGCCGCGGTCTCGATATGGAGGGGCGGCTGCCCGAATACGTGCTCCTCAACGCGGGCGTGGGCCGGAAATTCGGCCGCCATCTCTACGGTGAACTGGCGGCCCTCAATATCCTCGACCGCCGGTATGTGATTTGGGAAGGTTATGACGAACCGGGTATCCAGTTCATGGCCAAAGCAAGGTGGTCTTACTAACTCAGCTGCAAGTACCAATAAAACTGAATGGAGGCAACAGCATGTCGTTGTGGGATATGTTCACCAGAGGCGGATCGATGATGATCCCCATCCTGATCTGTTCCATCATCGCGGTGATCATCGTCATCGAGCGTTATCTCTCCCTGCGCAAGATCCGCATCAACTCCCGCAAATTCACCCTGCAGATTCGCAGCCTGCTCAGCCACCAGCGGGTGGACGAAGCCATTCTTCTTTGCAAGGAGACCCCGGGTCCGATCGCCGGTGTCGCCAAGGCGGCCCTGGTTAAAAAGGACCGGCCGCGCGAGGAGATCAAGGAGGCGATCCAGAGCGCCGGACAGGCGGAGGTCTTCCACCTTGAGAAATACATGGGCATCCTGGCGACCGTGGCCGGCGTGGCGCCCATGTTCGGCTTTCTCGGCACGGTCACCGGCATGATCAAGGCCTTTATGCAGATCCAGTCCCGCGGCGGCAACGTCGACGCCAGCGTCCTCGCCGGCGGCATCTGGGAGGCCCTCATCACCACTGCGGCGGGACTCATCGTCGGCATCCCCGCCCTCATCGCCTACAACTGGATCCAGGGCAAGGTTGAGCATCACGTCTTCGAGATGCAGGAAAGCTCCAACGAATTCCTCGACATGCTCCAGGAGAAGGAGGCGTAATGATCTTCAAGACTACGCGCAAACGCATCATCAGCTATGCGGCCATCAGCCTCACCGACATCATCCTGCTGCTGCTGATCTATTTTCTCCTCTCCTCCTCCTTCATCGTGCAGCCGGGCATCAAGGTGACCCTGCCGCGCGCCGCGGCAGGCGAGGTGGACAAGGCGGACAAGATCTATCTCACCGTGACCAAATCGGAGCAGCTCTTCCTCAACGGCGAGCTCGTGAGCAAGGATGTGCTGGGGGCTCGCCTGACCGCGCTGCTCCGCATCGCTGCGGACAAGACCGTGATCATCCGCGCAGACAAGGACCTGACCCTCGAGGCGACCGTACAGGTGATCGATATCGCCAAACTGGCCGGCGCGGAGAAATTTCTCATCGCCACTGAACCCGGCGAGTGAGGTTACAGATGGACTCTTTGCAGGAGATCTCACCGGAACTGCGCCGCAGCATCCTCTTCTCCATCCTCTTCCATCTCGCGCTGCTGCTGATTTTTCTCCTCGTCACCGTGCGGGTGGACTCGCTTCCCAGGAGCTTCGCCGAGGTGGCCTTCATCAGCGGTACCGCGGGAGGGCGGGTCACACCCGTGAGCAGCGTCGAGGAGCCGGCGCCCGCGGCAGCAGCGGAATCGGAGAGGGTTCCGGTCTCCCGGCCGGCCGCTGCGCGGCCGGCGAGCCCCAAACCCAAACCTGAGCCGGCTCCCAGCCGCATCGCGACCGCCAGCCGCACCGGCGCCGAAGAGCAGCAGCGCACCCCCGTGACTCCCCCGAAACGGCGCATGCTGGAGGATGAGGAGCCCCTCATCAGCCGCCAGGAAGAGGGCAAAATCACACCCGGACGGAATGCAGCGGGCCTGCCCACTGCCGGCGGCAGTACCACTCCCGCCGGCACAGAGGCGGGGGCGGTCTCGACCGCGCAGACGGCCGGCAGCACCGGCAGCGGCAGCGGTACCTCTGCGGCGGCATCCGGGCAGGGGGGCGGCACGGGAGCGGGCAGCGGCCTGACCAGGGGGGGCGGCTCCGGACAGCCCTTCACCATCGAAGGCGATGCCGCCCAACGCCTCATCGTCAAGCAGGTCATCCCCTCCTACCCGGAGGGGCTGCAGCGGGAGGCGGTGATCCAGTTCAGATTCACCGTCCAGCCCGACGGCCGCCTGACCGGACTGATCCCCATGCGCAAGGGCGATCCGACCCTCGAAAAAATCACCCTCACCGCACTGCGGCAGTGGCTCTTCAATCCCCTTCCGGCCTACGCCGAACAGAAACCTGTACAGGGGATCATCACCTTCCGCTACCAGCTGGAATAGCGCCTCCTTCCCGTCTACCCGGTGCATAAGTAATAAAAAAAGCGCAGAACCTCTGCGCTTTTTTTATGCCCTCACCCCATTTGGGTGGGCAATATGTCCACTTCGCCGGCCGCCCCCGTTCAGAATCCCCGCAGGAAGGTCAGGCGGAAGATCCCGTGGTCGTCACGGTTCAGCCCGTAAAAGAGCCCGATCAGCCCGACACCGGCGCTGACATCCAGGTGCGCCCCGAAATAGTGGTCCGGTCCGTCCCCTGGGAAGATATAGCCCTCCACCTGGGGCCCGATGAACGAGTCTCCATAAAGACGATGGCCGAGATAATGGCGGTAGTAGTAGCGGTTGGAATAGGTCTCGTCAGCAACCTTGACAAAGTAGAGGTTCTGGCTTTCAAAGGTCCATTGCGGGCTGTTGTAAAAGGCGAAGAATTCGGGGCAGATATGGCCGATACGCGCCCCCTTCTCCCCCGCTTCAATGAATTCGACGCCGGCCATGGGGATGAGGGCGAGATTACCGATGTGAAAGGCGGGGCCCAGATCGACCTGGGCGTAGCCCTGGCTCGACATCTGAAAGACCGCGGAGAGGCCGATATTTGTGGCGAGTGGTCTTTCATAAAAAAGCCAGGGATTGATCTCGCCATAATGATAGTCGAGGCGGAAGAGACAGCTGGTGCGCCGCTGTTATCCTGGCTCATTGCGGGCAAAACCGGAAGCAGCATCGCCGCCAGGAGGAGTCTGGTCAATAATTTGTGCATGGTTGTTCCCAGGTTTGGCTTTGCAAGTGAATCCGCGCGCCTCCGGCATC
>JAKPUX010000329.1 GCA_029554865.1 bacterium
TATGCCCTCTGGGACGAGGAGGAGATCGGCCTGGTCGGCGCCCGCTCCTATGCCGGCAAGGTCGCCAGGCTCGGCCACCAGATCCTCGGCGTGATCAACATGGACATGATCGCCTGGGACGGCAATGGCGATGGCATCGTCACCCTGCACGCGCGGCCCATCGCCCAGTCCCTCGACCTCGCCCAGCGGCTCATCGATATCAACACCAATTACGGGATCGGACTCGATCCCTGGATCGTCAATCCCGGCACCCCCAACAGCGATCACGCCCCCTTCTGGGATTATAATTACAGCTCCATTCTGATCATTGAGGATTACCGGCGGGGCGCCTATCCCTCCGATTTCAACCCCTACTATCACACCGTCAACGACCGGATCATGTCAGGGGACAAGCTGGTGTTTGATCTCGGATACTTTCTGCGCTGCGCCCGGATGTGCATCGGCAGCCTGGTCAGCTACGCTTTTGATGTAGCCCCGGCGCCGCCCCTTTTAACCCGGACGCCCCTGCAGCTGCCGGTGCGCACCACCCTCGCTTGGCACAGGGATAAGCGGGCGCGGGAATACACTGTCCAGCTCTCGACTTACAGCGATTTCTCGGTGATCGCCTCCGGGCTGAGCGTCGCCGCCGATACCTTTTGCATCCCCTGCCGGTTGGCCTACGAGCAGCACTATTTCTGGCGGGCGCGAGGCCGCAACCGCGGCGGCAGCGGCATCTGGAGCGAGGCCGGCGAATTCACCACCAGCGGCCTGCAGCACTATCAGCTTGCTCTTGAACCGGGCTGGAACCTGGTCTCCACCCCCGTTGCCCCGGAGGATTCAATCATCAGCAATCTGTTCACCGACAAGAGGCTGATACTGCGCGACGCCGCCGGGCGGCGCTTCAGTTCTGATCGCAGCTGGGACGAGCGCAAGGCCTGGTCGATGCGCGAGGGCTTCTGGATTCATGCCCCTGCCGCGGCCAGCCTCGACTTTGCGGGCTGGGAGATCAATACTGCACCGGCGCCCCTCGCCCTGCAGCAGGGCTGGCAGATCATCCCCTGGTGGTACAATAAGCATATGGCAACCGATTCCGCCCTGGCCTCGCTCGGCGGCCGGGCCGCCCTGCTCAAGGACGGCGCCGGGCATCTCTACTGGCCGGAGGAGGGGATCGACCAGGTCGGCACCCTCCAGCCCGGCAGGGGCTACCAGCTCTATCTCACCGCTGCCGATACCCTGCTCCTGCCGCTCAACCGCGGCGGCGCTCCGGAGCCTCCCGTCAGCGTGTGGACGGAGGGTTCCCCGCGCCATTATGTACCACCCTTCAGGACCGGCGCCAATGCCCATCTCTTGCTCGAGGCGGAGAGGCTGACCGACAGTGATGAGGTGGCTGTCTGGGCGGAGGGGCGCACCCTGGCCGGAGCCGGAATTGTGCAGGGGGGACGGGTGCTGATCACCATCTGGGGGGATGACATCGCCACGCCGGATTTCATTGACGGCGCGCTGGCGGGGAGCCCGCTCACCCTGACTTTGTGGAGCAATGAATCGGGGCGGGAGGAGACCCTGCTGGTGGAGAATCTGGAGGATGTGCTTACGGGCGAGGCGGCGACTTCACCCCTGGCCTGGACTCAGGACGCCCTCTGGCGCGGTGCCGCCGGCGAAGTCGAGGCCTTGCCCGCCAGCCTGGCCCTGCGCCAGAATTATCCCAATCCCTTCAACGCCGCTACCGTCATCCGCTACGAACTGCCGCTGCCTGGCCGGGTGGTGCTGCGGGTGATCAATGTCAACGGGCGGGAGGTAGCGCGGCTGGTGGAGGGGGAACAGCGCGCCGGCATCCATGAGGTGAATTTCAGGGCGGAGAACAACGCCAGCGGCCTCTACTGGGCGGAACTGCAGACCAGCGAAAAGCGGGTGCACATCAAGATGATGCTGGTGCGCTGAGCCCCGGCAAACCAACAGCCCCGGCTGAGCCTGGTGCGCGCGCCGGGGCCTTCCATTGTTGAGTCTTATCCCAGGGCCACATCCAGTGTCATCATCACCGCAAATCCCAGCATCGCGCCGATGGTCGCGGCGTGGGTGTCGCTCTCCTGCTGGGCTTCCGGAATCAACTCCTCCACCACCACATAGATCATCGCGCCCGCGGCGAAGGCGAGGGCGTAGGGCAGGATCGGCTTGATGAGCAGGACGGAGGCCGCCCCGAGCACACCGGCGATGGGTTCGACGATGCCCGAGGCCTGGCCGTACCAGAAGCTTTTGGTACGGCTGAGCCCTTCACGGCGAAGGGGGACCGAAACCGCCGCCCCCTCGGGGAAGTTCTGGATGCCGATGCCGAGGGCGAGGGCGACTGCCCCGGCGAGCGAGGCGGAAGGCAGATCGGCGCCGACCGCCCCGAAGGCCACTCCGACAGCCAGACCCTCGGGAAAGTTATGCAGGGTGATGGCCAGCACGAGCAGGATGCTGCGCCGCCAGTGGGTCTTGATCCCCTCCGCCTCCGTATCGGGCAGACCGATATGAAGATGGGGGAGAATGTGGTCGACCAGCCAAAGGAAGGCTCCACCGAGAAGGAAGCCGAGCACTGCCGGCACCCAGGCGGGCAGCGGCCCACCTTCAGCCATCTCGAGGGCCGGGGCGAGCAGCGACCAGAAGCTGGCGGCGATCATAACTCCCGCGGCGAAGCCAAGCATGCTGTTGAGTACGCGGCGGTCGATGCTCTTGAAAAAAAAGACCATGGCGGCGCCGAGGGCGGTGAGCAGCCAGGTGAAACAGGTCGCCAGCAAAGCCTGCAGGATCGGATCGAGGCTGGTGAACCAGGTCATGTTCTCCTCCGTAGGGAGTGGATACAGCGCGGGAGGCGCAGGCTCATGCGCTCCCTCAGCGGTTGTTTTGAATGGTCAGTTCGGCGAGGCGTGCGAAGCAGCTGGAATCCATACTGTCGCCTCCCAGATTCCACTCCCAGTTGCCTGTATTGGTTCCGGGCACATTCATCCGCCCGCGCTCGCCAACGCCGAGCAGGTCCTGGAGGGGGATGATCGCCACCCGGGCCGGCGAACTCATCGCCACGCGGATCAGCTCCCAGTGCACGCTGGATTCGTCGACGGCGCGGCCGAGGTATTCCTGGAGGTGGCGCTTCTCTTCCTCAGTGGCGTCAAGACGCCACCAGCCGATGGTGGTGTTGTTGTCGTGGGTGCCGGTGTAGACGATGCAGTTGGGCTCATAGCGCCAGGGCATGTAGGGATTCTCGGCGGGGTTGCCGCTGAAGGCGAAGAGGAGCACTTTCATTCCCGGCAGGCCGAAGCGATGCAGGGCCTCCTTGACATCGTCGGTGATCACGCCGAGGTCCTCGGCGATGACGTTGAAGTTGGGGATCTCGGCGACGAGGCGTTCGAAGAAGGGGTAGGTGGGGACGGTCACCCAGCGCCCGTTGATGGCAGTTTCCTCTTCGGCCGGCACTTCCCAGTAGGCGATGAGGCCGCGGAAGTGGTCGATGCGTACGATATCGAAGAGGCGCAGGTTCTGGCGCATGCGGTTGAGCCACCACGCGAAGCCGTCCTTGGCCAGGGCATCCCAGTCGTAGATCGGATTGCCCCAGAGCTGGCCGGTGGCGCTGAAATAGTCGGGGGGCACGCCGGAGACCACATAAGGCTCGCGGTTTTCGTCGAGTTTGAAGCGGTCGGGATGGGACCAGACGTCGCTGCTGCCGAAATCGACATAGATGGGCAGGTCGCCGATGATGGTGATGCCGCGGCTGGCGCAGTGACGTTTGAGATCGAACCACTGTCTTTGCACGACGAACTGGAGAAATTTTTCAAAGTGGATGGCCTCGGCCAGCTCTGTGCGCATCCTGGCGAGGGCCTCGGGATGGCGGTCGCGCAAATCTACCGGCCATTCGCTCCACATCTGGCCCGGGAAATGGCCCTTGAGGGCGATGAAGAGGGCGAAATCCTCGAGCCAGGCGGCCTGATCGGCGCAAAAGCGCTCGAAGCCGGGGTCAGGGGAGGTGCGCCAGCGGGCGAAGGCCCTGGCGAAGAGTCCCCGTTTATAGTTCGAGACCGCCGGATAGTCGATCGGTCCCGCCGCCGGCGGGGTCAAACCCTCAAAATCGGCCGGGGTGAGCAGCCCTTCCTCGATCAGCCGCTCGGGGCTGATGAGCAGGGAGTTGAGGGCGAAGGCGCTGCTGCTGAGATAGGGGGAGTTGCCGTAGGCCGGATCGGTGGGGTTGAGGGGAAGGAGCTGCCAGTATTTCTGTCTGGATTCGGCCAGACGGTCGATAAAGGAGTAGGCTTCCTGCCCCAGATCGCCGATACCGTGAGGCGAGGGAAAGGAGGTCACATGCATCAATATTCCACTACCGCGAGTGAGTTCCATCTCTTCTCCTGATAGGATTGTCGCCTGCTTTTTCGCCGTATAGTATAGGGGAAATTTGCATAGCAATCAAGCTGAAAATCACCCGGCCTGGCGCCGCTCGCCCTAATCTGGCTCCCACCTGTCGCCGCTCACCCTAATCTGGTTCCCACCTGGCGCCGCTCGCCCTAATCTGGCTCCCACCTGGCGCCGCTCACCCAAATCTGGTTCCCACCTGGCGCCGCGTTCACTGAAAAAAAGTGTTTTGATTTTCCATCTGTTTTGGTATGTTTAACCATTGGCAAATGCGGAACATGTGAGGAACAGATGGAAAACAGGACACGCACCCTTTTTAACCGCCTGCAGGCGGGGCGGCTGATCGCACTGCTTTCGCCGGCCCGGCCGGAGGATTGCCTGGCGGCCTGGGAAGCCCTTGCTCCCCTCGGCATCACCCTCGAGATCGCCCTGCGCTCCCCGGCGGCTGCGCCGGGCATAGCCCTCCTCCTTGAGCGCGAGCCTGAGGCCCTGGTCATGGCCGGCACGGTGATGACCTCGGAACAGGCAGACCGCGTTATCGAAATGGGTGTGGCGGGCATCGTCTGCCCGGATTATTTTCCCGAGGTGGTCGAACGCTGCGTTGCTGCTGACCTGCTCTGCATCCCCGGCGGCATCAGCGGGGTGGGCGCGCAGCTCGCGCAAAAGGCGCGCCTCTACGGCTGCACCATCGAGGAGCTGCCGCTTCTCTATCCCTATCAGTACATCCACAAGCTCTTCCCCGCCATCACCGAAACCGTCTCCTTCCTCGGCCTTGCCTCCGCCTGGAAAGGCCCCTACAAGGGGCTGCAAATGGTTTACACCGGGGGCATCAACCGGGACAACCTGGCTGCCGCCGCCGCATTCGACCGCAGCGGCATCTTTTGCGGCTCCGCCCTGACCAAGGCGGCGCCCGATCGGGCGGGCATGCGCGCTGAAGGGGAAAAATGGCTCGCCCTTCTGGCGGAGAAAAGTCCGGAATGAGCAGCCCGGGAGCATGGTCCGCCCTCATCGTCGATGATGAGTGGCTGGTGCGCGAGGAGCTCAAGGGGCTGCTGGCCGGCTACCCCGAAATCCGTGTGGAGGGAGAGGCTGGCTCCGTCCGGCAGGCGGCGGAGCAGCTCGCGCGGCGCGCCTTCGACGTCATCTTTCTGGATATCCAGATGCCCGGCGCCCTCGGCTTTGAACTCCTCGAGCAGGCGGAGGTCACTGCCAGGATCATCTTCATCACCGCCTACGATCAGTACGCCATCAAGGCCTTTGAGGTCAACGCCCTCGATTATCTGCTCAAGCCCATCCAGAAGGAGCGCCTCGGCCAGTCGATTGCGCGCCTGAGCGGCCGGGCGCCCGAAGCGCTGCGCCACAAGCCCAAACTCGGCTACGACGATGTGGCTTACGTCATGGTCGCCGGCTCATTAAAGTTCCTGCAGGTGGCGCAGATCCGCTGCATCACCGCCGGAGGCAACTATTCCTATCTCTATTATCAGGACCACCGGCGGGAGCTGGTGGCCAAGAGTCTGCAGGAGTGGGAAGAGATCCTGCCGGGGGAGTATTTCCAGCGCATTCACCGCTCGGCGCTGGTCAACTTTGCCTTTGTCGAGCGGGTGGAAAAGTGCCGCAATTATTCGCATCTGGTCCATGTCCGCGGGGTCGAAAAGCCCCTGGTGATGAGCCGGCGTTACTCCGCCCGGCTGCACCACCTCCTCCCGCTGTGACTCCTTCCGCTTCTATCCCTTGCTGCCCATCTCCTCGAGGCTTTTACGCTTTAATCCGCGGCTGGTAATGCGGATGCGGGCGTGCACCATGCCCTGCTCTTCGGTCAGGGAAAAGTTCTGCTCCTCCCTGAACATGATTTCGAGGCGCTGGCGGATGTTTTCCACAGAGTTGCCGTGGCCGTCGTTTTGGGTTTTGGCCCCGTCCGGCAGAGGCTTGAGGCGGCCGCTGTTGGAGACGTCGATGGCGAGCACCTCATCCCGGTAGCGGATGTTGAGGGTCACCTGCAGGGGCAGGGGGCTGGTCTGCATGCCGTACTTGATGGCGTTTTCGACCAGGGGCTGGCAGATGAAAGCGGGGACGACCAGCTGGCGCGCCTTCTCGTCGATACTGACCGCGACCTGGAGGGAATCGCGGTAGCGCACCTTTTCGATGTTGAGGTAATTGGTGACGGCGGTGATCTCGTCGTCGAGCAGGGCCTCGGCCTTGTTAAAATTGAGCAGCGAGTAGCGCAGGAATTCGGAGAGGGCCGAGACCATGTCCCAGGCCTGTTCCTGGCTGATGAGGATCATCGAGCGGATCGAGCCGAGGGCGTTGAAGAGGAAGTGAGGGTTCAGCTGGTAGCGCAGCAGCTTGAGCTGGGAGAGGCTCGCCAGGGAGCGGGCCTTGAGCAGGTCGCGGCGCTGACGGATATAGTCGATGAAGAGCTTGACCAGCATGAGCAGGGCGGCCAGCGCCAGCAGGGTGAACCAGTAGGTCTTCCAGAAGGGGCGGGAGATGGTGATGTGGATGGCGGTCCCCTCTTCATTCCAGATCCCGTCGTTGTTGGCGGCCTTGACCCGGAAGGTGTAAGCGCCGGGGTCGAGGTTGGTATAGGTTACGAAGCGGCGGTTGGTGACGTGGTTCCATTCGCTCTCAAAGCCCTCCATGATGTAGGCGTACTGGTTCTGTTCGCTGAGGGCATAGTTGAGGGCGGCAAATTCGAAAGAAAAGACGGTGTGGCGCCAGGAGAGGTCGATCCTGCGGGTGTGGCTGATCTCCTGTTTGAGGAGGCGGTTGGGGGCGTTGACCTCGACGGGGCGGTTGAAGAGGGCGAATTGAGTGATCACCACCGGGGGGATGAAGGTGTTTTCGCGGATGGCGCCGGGATAAAAGCCGGTGGCGCCGTTGATGCCCCCGAAGAAGAGTTCTCCGTCGCGGGTCTTGAGGGCGGCACCGTAGTTGAACTGGTTGCTCTGCAGGCCGTTCTCCTTGTAGAAGCACTTGATGCGGCGGGTTTCAGGATCGAAGCGGCAGAGGCCGTCGCTGGTGCTCAACCACAGGCAGCCGCTCTCATCCTCGAGGAGGCCGTGGACGACATTGGCGGGCAGGCCGTCGCGGGTGGAAAAAGCGGTGACGGCTTCACTGTCGGGATCGAGGCGGAAGAGGCCGGCTCCGACGGTGCCGATCCAGATCATCCCCTTGCGGTCCTGGAGCAGGGCGCGCACCTGAATATCCCGGCCGCTATCGTTGAGCCCGATGATGCGAAAGTCCCCGCTGGCGGGATCGAGGCGGCCGACGCTGGTGCGGCTGCCGCCGACCCAAATGTGTCCGGCGCGGTCCTGCAGGAGGGAGAGAACGCTGCTGAAACCCTGATCATGCCAGGGGGTGAGGAGATGGTCGAAACGGCCGGTGCGGGGATTGAAGCGGTCGAGGCCCCCGCCGTAGGTGCCGACCCAGATCTCGCCCGCTTCGTCCTGGAGGAGGGCGAGGACGTTGTCGTTGGCGAGGCTGGCCGGATCCCCGGTCCGGTGGGTGTAGCGGGTGAAGCGGCGGCCTGCGGTGCCGGGGAGGAGGTTGAGGCCGCCGTTGAAGGTGCCGATCCAGAGGTTTCCCCGGCGGTCCTGGAGCAGGGCCTTGATGTTGTTGACGCTGAGGCAGGAGGGATTGCCGGGCTCGTAGGTATAGTAGGAGAAGAGGCCGCTGCGGCGGTCGAGGCGGTTGATCCCGCCGCTTTCGGTGCCGAACCAGAGGTCGCCGCTACGGTCCTCCATGATCGCATAGACCTCCTGGGAGTTGAGGTAGCGGCGGCTGGCGGCGTCGGCGCGGTAGTGGACGAAGGGGATGTTGGTGGTATTGAGAAAACTGATGCCGCCGCGGGTGCCGATCCAGAGGTCGCCCTTGCGGTCCTGGAAGATTGCCTGCACCGAGTTCTGCACCAGGCTGTGGGGGTTGTTGGGGTCATGGGTGTGGCTGGTGATCACCCCGCTGCTGCGTTCGAGGCGGTAGAGGCCGCTGCGGTTGCCAATCCAGAGTGAACCGCGGCCGTCGTCGAGGAGGGCGCGGATGGTCGTGCTTTCGGGATTGCCCGCGCCCGGGTGGATAGCGCTGAAGCGCCCGGTCGAGCGCTCCAGGCGGTTGAGGCCGCCCCAGGCGGTGCCGATCCAGAGGTCGCCCTCGCGGTCCGCGCAGATGGAATGGATCTCGTCATCGCTGAGGGAATGGGGATCGCCGCGGAGGTGGCGATAGGGGGTAAAGCTTTCTCCGGAGAGATCGAAGGAGAGCAGGCCGCCGGAGTTGGTGCCGACCCAGAGCAGGCCGCCGCGGTCGAGATGGAGGGCGAGGATCTCATTTACGCCAGGGGTGGCCAGGCCGGGATAGGGGAGGAAATGGGCGATCTCCTTGCGGTCGCGGCTGATGCGGTCGATCCCGTTTTCGGTGCCCACCCAGAGGCAGCCGCTGCTGTCCAGGAGCATGGCGTTGATATTGTCGCCACTGAGCAGCAGCCCCGCACTCGAGTCCGCGCCGAAGCGATGGAAGGCGCCGCTGTCGCGGTCGAAG